>JBEKUL010000078.1:0-14652 GCA_049515055.1 Steroidobacteraceae bacterium
ACGGTCAGGTGCGGAAAGAGACCTCCCTCCTGGATCACATACCCGATACGGCGCCGTATTGCGAGCCGATTGGCCGCGCTCACAGCCACTCCATCGACGCGCACCAGGCCTGTATCGGGCAACTCGAGACCGAGCAGCAGGCGCAATATTGTGGATTTGCCGGAACCGCTGCTGCCGATCACCGCTGTCACGGCACCAGACGGAAACTTCAGCGTGAGATCCTCGAGTGCGGCGAAGGCTCCGAAACGTTTGCTGATGCGCTCGAGGCAAAACATGGCTCGGGCGCGCTGCTGTCGGGTCAGCCGACTAGTGCGCGCTGGCCCCTGGCGATGGCGGCCCAAGCTGCCAGTTGCGGGGCCGCGGGTGCGGCAAACTTCGGGCCGAAGCAGCGCGCGAGGACCAGATGGGAGTGTTCAAGCATCGATAACGGAGTCTACGCTGTGCGCGTCAATTGCGGCAGCGGCAGGCTCGCGAGGTCTTCCGCTCTGCACCGTGACAGCCCCGCTGTCAACTGATCTTAGCCGGCGCATAAGATACCCAAGAGCGGTCGCACTCCCGAGGACGTGCTCGCCTATGTGCATCTGTCAGTGGAGGAAATCGTCGCAGCCGCCGTGAAGGCGGCGCGATAAGCGAGTGCGGGCAGGTGATTGTCCGATGGGTGCCCGCGGTCCGCTGCATTTCCGTCTACCTGCGGGCGCAGGTCGCGTCAATGCTCCAGGCGCCCCCGCCGGCAACGGACAGAAACAGGAAGATAAAGCAGTAGAGGACCGCCTCCTCTCCTCTGTTGAGCGCCGGGCTGAAGAAGTGGCCCTGCGACGCATGCGCAATGAAATACGCCACCGCCATTTCTCCTGAGAGAATGAATGCCACCGGCCGCGTGAATAGGCCGAGCAGTAGCAACAAACCTCCAACGACTTCGAGCACCCCGGCCAGACCGATGAGTGACAGCACATGCAGTGAGTCGAATTCGGCGACATGCGGCACGTGGAATAATTTGGCTGTTCCGTGCTGCAGGTATAAGAATGCCGCGACGAGGCGCAGTGCCGCCAGCGCGCGCGGATTCCAAGTATCGAAGAAGCGTTGATCGAGGGCCATAGCTTATTAAACCTCAATCGTAGAATGCAGGGATCAGCTTAAGCTTATCAGTTTGTTTCTTGTCATGATTGATGAAGAGCGTCGCCTTGTACGTTGCGATCAACTGCCTGACTTTTTCCATCGACGCGATTGATTCCGCCTTATTGGTGTTGAGGGACGGAACGATGTTCTTCTCGAAATTCTCTTCCGAATGAACGACGTCACCCGACAATATGATGAAGCCGGAATTCTTAAGATGCAGCAGCAACGACTGGTGACCAGGTGTGTGTCCTGGCGTGGAAACCAAAGTCACACTCCCGTCGCCGAATACGTCGGTATCGCCGTCTATGAGCTGAAGGTTCTTCGGCGTGCCCAAGAGCTTGCGCGCCAACGCCATCAATTGATTTACATTGTCGTTAGGCCCGTTGGGCGAATGTATCCAGTTGTACTCAGCTCGCTGCATCACAATTGTGGAGTTTGGGAACAACCCCATGTTGCCTATATGATCTCCATGCGTGTGCGATATTGCAACGCGACCGATGTCGCCGGGCTTCAGTTCGATTTCTGCGAGTTGATCTGTCAGTGATCTATCGAGGTGATAGACGATCAATTTGGGTAGAGTGGACCAACCTCGAGGGTCGTTGAGCGTCGCTTCCGGGACACCGGTGTCCCAAAGCAGCCACTCGCTTCCATGCTTTATGAGCCAGCAAGTAGATGAGAATTCGATGCTGCGCCCGACGTTCTCGCCCGGCGTCCACACGGACTCGTCGTTTGCGAGGGAGTGCCCACAATCCAATCTATAAAGCCTCTCGGCGACACCGGCGTTGATGGGGTCTGGTAGTTTGGAGGCCGCGTTCGCATTTGGCGTGCCTCCCACGATGAGCAGGAAGGCAAACAGGACATATGACGCCGCTACTCCTATTTGTCTCAACACGACGACTCCTCTTCCGACGAGGGTCTTACCGGGCCGCGAGAGCCCTCAGCTAACGGCCCCTCTCTCCGGTTCACCGCATTTCGTAGGGGTGAAAGACGTAGTCCTTTGCCTTAACGGCTACATGGCAGACCTGCCCGCAATTTGGGGTACCGGCTTTATCCGCGGTGAAAATCGCCGACGCCGGGTCGTAGTCAAACTGCGCATAGCCCCACCCGCCGGTCTCCGGAAATCTCTTGCTGTCCTTTTCCATGAAGAACAGGTCTGCCAAGGTGTCCGGCACGTTCACGGCAAATGGAGCTTCCGTGCTCTTCTTGGGTTTCCACTGGACCTTTGCGATCTTCGACCCTTCCGGAAACGGCTTGCCGTTGCCTGGAATGCCGGCCTTGTAGGCCGCGATTATCGTGGGGTTGCCCAGGATCACTTTCTGGCGGTCATCCGTCTGCGCACTGGAGATAAGCTGCCAGTCCTCGTAGCCCTTGAAGTCGGAGAACGGGAGTCCATTCGGCAGTTTCAATGTGTACTTGTCCAGTGCGGAAAGGGCCACGCCGCTGACAACCGCGAGCGCGAACGTCATGCTGGCAACGATCCACGTGCTTTTACGGCTCATCCTTAGGTCCTCCTGATTTCGATTCTTGATGGCTGTCTCGTCCAGAGATTACCCCGCATCGAGCCCTTCAGGATAATCCAACACATGGCTACATTGGGCGCGCAGCCACCAGCCGCTGCTATTGCACCAAGGTATCGACCGGCGTGAAGGCAATGGCGTAGTGGTGAAGGGACGCGGCGCCGCTGCGGTACGGGCTGCCTATGGTGGCTCCTGGCGCCACCGATACGAAGGTCTGATTCTTTTCTGACGGCCGCCGTCAAATACTGTGCGGGAGCGACGATGAACTTCGTAACCATTTACGCCCAGAGTCGATTCGGGCGGTTGCCGATGACTACCGGGTTTACTTCCTGCCGCGTGATTAAATCACGAGGAAATCACATGAAAACCACGATACTGGTTGTTCTTTCCACGTTACTCGGGACCGTCTTCGCCTCCGCGGCCGAGAGTGCTGTCAGAAGTGTCGTTCTGGTTCATGGTTCATTCGCCGACGGATCCGGCTGGAGGCAGGTCGCAGATATCCTGGAGCGCGACGGCTATGCGGTGCAGGTCGTGCAAGAGCCTTTGACTGGTCTTGAGGCCGACGTCGCGGCCACACGCCTGGTGCTCGACCGCGCGGGCCCGTGCGTGCTCGTAGGCCACAGCTGGGGCGGAATGATTGTCACCGAGGCTGGTACTCACCCTAATGTACGGAGCCTGGTTTACGTAAACGCCTTTCAACCGGAAGTCGGAGAGACCGCTGGCGCGCTGCAAGCCAAGACTCCGCCCCCGTCAAATAACGTCGTGTCGGTCGGGGGAGGGTTTGTACAGGAGAAGCCGGAATCATTTCCGGCAGATTTTGCTGCCGACGTGCCAAAGCCGCTGGCCCGTTTTATGGCGATCTCGCAAGCACCAATCACTGCCGACAGCTTTTCGGCGAAGACAACAGTCGCGGCGTGGTCTCAGAAACCCAGCTACGCCGTGGTCTCCCAGGGAGATCGGATGATCAATCCCGACCTGGAGCGATTCATGGCTAGCCGGGCAAAGTCCCAGACAATTGAGCTTAGCGGCAGTCATGCGATATTTCTCTCGCATCCCAAAGAAGTCGCCGCGCTAATCGAGACTGCCGCGAAAGCCGCAAACTAATTTCGCAGGCGAACACCCTTAAGCTGCTGCCGGCGCTCGCTGTTACTTCTTGCCTCCGTTCGACGCCGATTCCGACTTGGGCCGCTTGTTCCAGCCGTGGAAACGCGAGAAGTCACCCGCATTCCAAGCATCGCGAAGCCCAGGTGCGCTGAGATCCCAGTCTGGTCGGATTTCGCTCGTCACCACGCGAAGGTCGCGCCAAAGATCGGCGATCGACGGCCGCCCCCAGAACCAGTAGCCATTGTAGATGCTGTAGATCACGAGACCCGGTTTGAGCACGAGCGTATGCGGGATCATCGGGTTATGCTCAGGGTCCGTGTACTCTTGGATGGCAAGATCCTTCTGAATCGTTCGCTCTGGGTCGGAGAGGAAGGTCCATTCGGCACCAATTGAAGCGCGGAATTCCTGGAGCGTATGGTGATCGTCCGTGGAGATCGTGACAATCTGAGTGTACGCCACCGCGATCTTGGGATAGAAGGCGGCGAGCGCTAGATGCTGCTGATGCTCTTTCGGGCAGTAGTGGCCGCGCGAAAGCGTGAGAATTAGGGGATCATCACCCTGTAGTTCGCTAAGTTTGCGCAGGTTGCTCGCGTGATCAGGTAGCTCGTAGTTGGGAAAAGCATTTCCCGGCACGATATCAGAACGCATGGTCCTACTCCTCGACTCGCTTAGCAGACCCGCGATTTTACCTTCTTTATCTGTTCGCGAGTGTTGCGCACAGGGTCTCTGAAAGAGAGGGTTCGACGAACTGAGCCGAGAGCATATCCCTACCCGTTGCTTGGTGCGCCGTACCCACTCAAGGGTTTCAGCTCCTATCAGGCCACTACATTTCGCCACCAGCATGGAGACAAATCTATTGGACCATGGTATCGGCGATGCTTTTGAATGAGGCGAGTAGCCTTGGGCAGTGAAATACGCCACCGCCCTTCTCCGGAGAGAATGATCGCCGCCGACAAAGTGCACAGGCCAAGCGGCGGCGACGGAAGCGGAGCGGCCCGCGGGTTACTTGCGCCAGGTGTCGATGAGCTGGACGCGGCTGCGATGGTCAGATTTAAATTAAGGGGCGACGGTAGCACTATGATAAACGGCATCAACGATGAGCTCATACTTGCGGCCCGTCTTCTGCTCGCGACGCTATTTCTGATTTTTGGCTGGAGAAAGCTGAGAGACTATTCGGGCACCGTAAATCAACTGGTGCAACTTGGCGCTCCGATGCCAGTACTGGGTGCTGTCGTAGCGATATTCATGGAGCTTCCGGTTGCGTTCGCGGTAGCTGTTGGTGCGTTCGCGCGTCCTGCGGCTTTGCTCATGGCTTTATACACGCTGGGAACTGCGTTTATCGGGCATCGATATTGGACAATAAGGGGCCCGGATCAAGTCGACAGCATGGATGGCTTTTACAAAGATCTTGCTATTATCGGAGGCTTCCTACTGTTGTACATTACCGGTGCGGGAAAATATTCGATCGATGTGTTGTGCAATATCGCCCGACCGTAACCTAGCACTGCCGTCAGTGATGACGGGTTGCGATTTCTCACTCAATCTGCGAATGTCCCGGTGCTCCTGAACGCTACAACAAGGTCGCTTGCTTCGGGGGGTAGCTGATTTGCGATCCTCGCACCAGCGCAAACGGCGTGAGCGTGTGCGTTCGGTAGTTGCTCTCCGATAGAATCTCGATCACTGGCACGCCGCGAGCAGTCAGGGCGTCGGCCACCAGGGAGCGGTGACATTTCCAAGGCACCGCTTCAGCGCACATGATGGCGACGCGCTGGTCGCGGCTCATAAGAATCAGCGCTTCAAGTGCCTCCTGAAACGGCGCGGTTTGCATGTAATCGGCATAGCCGCGAAAGGCCTCATTGCGCCAACCGGAGTTGGGAGAGTCTTTGCGGGCGTGGCGCCGGCCGCCCATTGCCTGCAAGGGGACGTATTCGACATCCTCCGCGGTGAGAACGTGAGCCAAGGCGGTGTCATTGAACTGGGGATTGTGACGGGAGCGGGGGATCATCCGGATGTCCACGAGGCGTTCGATTCCATAGGCCTGAAGCACAGCGAGGAAGCGCTCGATTAGCAAGGTCGAGTGCCCGAGCGTGAACACAGCGCCGTTCGGCCAGTGTGCCGTCTGCGGGAAAGGGGGCTCGCTCATGGCGAAGATACTGCCTGATAAAGCGGGAGAGCCGTAGCGCGCGAGCGCAGGTTCGCGATCAACCGATACCTTAGTGCAATGGATTGAGCGCGACGCGGCTGCTGAGATGGCGCTTCCGAAAAAGCGGGATCTGTCCGGCGCCATCGGTCACAATCTGCCGCAAGAAGCGTCGCAGCGCTTTGCCCAGGCCGTGGTCGATGTCGGCAGTTCAAGTTAGCCGACAGGGGCGGCTGCGGATCGCTTCGCGGGGAAGAATGCTTCATGAATCGGATCAACGTTCTCGTGCTCGCGGCTGCAGCTTGTTTCTGTGCATCCACACCTTTTGCAGCGCCAGGAGCCGATGACGTCGCATCGCCGATCTACGGCATCGAAATTCCTCCCGGATTCCGCGACTGGAGGGTGATCTCCGTGGCCCACGAGGCAGGTAACAACAACGACCTTCGCGTCATTCTCGGCAACGATGTGGCGATCAAGGCCTACCGGGAAGGAAAGTTGCCGTACCCCGATGGCATAATCATTGCGCGGCTCGCCTGGAGTTACGTTCCTTCTGAGGAAAACAATAAAGTCTTTGGTCAGGCCCAATCTTTCGTTGCCGGCGCTCCTATCAATCTTCAGTTGTCGGTGAAGGACTCGAGAAAATACGCCTCGACGGGCGGCTGGGGGTTCGCTCAATTCAAAGACGGCAAACCTGCCGACGAGGCCGTGCATAGAACCTGCTTTCCCTGCCACCAGCTTGTCAAAGCTAGCGACTTTGTCTACACGCATTACTCACCCTCTCCTTAAATAAAAGAATCGGGACCTGGGAAGTAAGGGGTGAGCAGGGGCATCGAACGCTCGATCAAAGATTGACCACAAGAAAGAAGCCTTTGCGTGCACTAAAGTCCGACGCTCGATCCGCTTTGGTTCCTCGCGTGATCGTTATCGGCGGAGGCTTCGGCGGTCTCTACGCGGCGCGCGCCTTGAATGAAGCTCCGCTCAGCGTGACGCTGCTCGACAAGCGAAACTACCATCTTTTTCGCCCGATGCTCTATCAGGTAGCCACGGGACTCTTGTCGGGCGACGAGATTGCGGGCCCACTGCGTTCGATCTTGAGGCGGCAGAACAACATCGAAGTGCTGCTGGAAGAAGTTATCGGCATCGACACGCAGGAGCGGCGGGTTCGGCTCAAAGACACTGAATTGCCGTACGATTTCCTGATCATCGCCACCGGCATTCAATACAACTATTTCGGCCATGATGATTGGCAGCAGTTTGCAAGAGGCCTGACATCCCTGGAGGACGCCGATGCGATCCGCGGCAAAGTGCTTCTGGCATTTGAGCAAGCCGAGCGGATGGCCGCGCTCGAGCGCGCGCCGGCTGACGAGATCCAACGCCAGCTTACATTCGTGCTCGTGGGCGGCGGTACCGTAGGAGTGGAAATGGCCAGCACCTTGGCGGAGATGGCCCACATGGCGCTGGCTCACGACTTCCGTCACATCAACCCGCACGCCGCGCAGGTTTTGCTGTATGAGGCAGCCCCCCGCATCCTCCCCACCTACCCGGAAAACCTTTCGGCCAAGGCGCAGTGCCATCTCGAGAGCCTCGGCGTAAAGGTTCACACCAATGCTAGCGTGACCGAAGTAGACGCCGCAGGGATCGTTGCGGGCGGCAAGCGTATTGCGGCCAAGACAGTGCTGTGGTCGGCCGGCGTGCTGGCCTCTCCGGCAGGCCGATGGTTGGGCGCCGCCACTGACAAGTCGGGAAGAATCATAGTCAATGCCGATCTCTCCGTGCCGGATCATCCGGAAATTTTTGCGATAGGGGACACGGCCCACGTGGTGGCCGAAGCGCGCAACCTGCTGGGCGTCAAATCTAAAAATCCGATGACGATGCCGGGCGTAGCGCAGCCGGCCATGCAGGAGGGAGAATACGTGGCTCGTGTCATCCGCCGGCGGGTGGCGGGAAAGCCAGCCCCTGCGCCATTTTGGTATTGGGACAAGGGCAATCTGGCGATTGTGGGCCGCACATATGCCGTGGCGGATTTGGGCTTCGTGCGCTTCGCGGGATTTCCGGCGTGGGTGGTATGGGCCGCGGTGCACATCTATTTCTTGATCGGATTCGCGAATCGCTTCAGGGTTTTGGTGCAATGGGGGATCGCCTTTCTGACCAAGCGCAGGCAGGTGCGCGTCCTTCCCACGTAAAAGGTGTGGGCTGACGTCCTTGAGCTGCAGTAATTGCGCTGGCGCGGGGCCGTGCCCTTTCGCGACTCTCTACTTCTGGCGTCAAAGGCAGCTGAAGGGTCAACAATTGTCCGCGGTGGATCTAGATTCTCCTCCGCTTAGCCAACGCCAAGGCCGGCGTTACTATCAATACGCGTGCGAGCGCCCCACCTTTGCGCAGTCTCCACCTTTTCGCATTTCATCCACTCAGTTTGTCGACATCCACGATGGCTTGCGCGAATGCTTGCGGAGCTTCCTGAGGCAGGTTGTGACCGATTCCACCCGTGATCAGCCGGTACGCATATTTGCCCGAGAATTTATTGCGGAAGGCACTTTCGTCCGGAAAATGTGGCGCACCGTTGGCATCGCCCTCAAGCGTAATGGTGGGCACAGTGATGACGGGACCCGCGGCAAGGCGCTTTTCCAAATCGTCATATTTCGCTTCGCCTTGAGCCAGGCCGAGCCGAAAGCGGTAATTGTGAATAACGATGCTTACGTGATCTGGGTTGTTGAAGGACGCAGCGGTGCGATCGAAGGTCGCGTCATCAAAATTCCATTTTGGTGAAGCGATGGTCCATATGAGTTTCGCAAAATCGTGCCGGTATTTATCGTAGCCAGCGCGGCCACGTTCCGTGGCAAAATAATATTGGTACCACCATTGGAGCTCAGCCTTTGGCGGCAAAGGTGCCTTTTGGGCTTCAGGACTAGCGATCAGATAGCCACTCACGGAGACGAGAGCCTTGCAGCGCTGCGGCCACAGTATCGCGATGATGTCGGCCGTCCGCCCACCCCAATCAAAACCGCCGATGATCGCGTTGTGGATTTTGAGAGCATCCATCAAAGCGATGATATCGAGAGCGACTACGGATGGCTGCCCATTGCGAAATGTGTCACTGGAAAGAAACCGCGTAGTGCCGTACCCGCGCAAAAAAGGAACAATCACCCTGTAGCCCGCTGCGGCTAACAAAGGGGCCACGTCGACGTAGCTGTAAATGTCGTAGGGCCAGCCTTGCAAAAGAATTACCACAGGGCCACCGGCGGAACCTACTTCTGCGTAGCCAACATTCAGCAGGCCAGCATCGATCTGTTTCAGTGAGGCAAATGAGGTGTTCGTACCTGGCTTAATCGTGGGCAGCGTCGCCGCCGCTTTTGCCTTGTCTGACTGAGCGTTTGCAAGAGTCGAAGCGCCAAGTTGGGTGGCGGCAATTGTCGCAGCCGCAGTGCCCACCAGACGACGGCGATCAAAGTCAATTTCCCGTGGCATTTGTGATCTCCATTAGGGCACGCGGCTGTCCATCGATCAGCGCCCGAAAGCGCGCCGTCGGTCACCGAGCCTCGACGGTCAGAATTCAAACGAACCGCGGAATAGGTCCGTCTTGCGGCGTGGTGTTACCGTGCAGATCGACCCCGACCTCGTCGACATAGCACCAAGCCCAGCCTTCCGGCGGATCGTAGCCTTCGATGATCGGATGTCGGGTGGCGTTAAAATGCTTCCTCGCGTGCTTCCCGGGGGAATCATCGCAGCAGCCGACGTGACCGCAGTGCCGGCAGATTCGCAAATGCACCCATGGGCTTCCGCTTTTAAGACACTCCTCGCAGCCTCGCGCGCTGGGCTTGACCTTCACGATGCTGCCGATGTGGGTACATTTGGTGCTCATGACGATGCTTAGATTCTCGGCGAGGACCGAGATCGGAGCAATAGCACGAAGGTATCGGCAGACGAGCCACCGGCCGCCAGTTTCCCGCTAGCACACGTCGCGTCAAAATCAGCTAGCTCAGCGTCCACGTCCTCCACCACTATGTCCGCCGCCGCCGCCACGTGAGCCATGCGGAATCGATGGCGCGGCCCGGCCTCCTCCAGCGCGCGCCCCACCGCGCGGCGGCCCCACTCGATAGCCGGGTCCCCAGCCCCCGTACTCATAACCGCCAGGCTCATATATCCCGCCGACATAGCCGACACCCACCTCACCGTCGTAGCCGGCGGCCACGCAGGCCGCAAGCATCAGCAGCACGACCAATCCTGCGGTAGTGACCTTCCAGCTTCGAGGCATAAGGTTGTTCATTGCGGCTCCTGCTTGCTGTCGGTGTCGGACCACTCCATGACGCCAAACGGTGCCCCGCTCGGGTCGGCCAGGATGGCCAGATGTCCGCCATGTCGATCGATGCGCGGTTCGACCAGCACGCGTCCGCCTAGACCGACGGCTTTAGCGGCGGTATCTGCTGCATCAGTGACGCGCACAAAATTGAGCCAGTGTGGGTGACGGCGCTTCGAGTCTGCCGGCAAGACGTTGAGCCCGGCGCGCGCGTAATCGTCGCTTGAAAGAATGTAGTGCTGCGCGTCGCTCTCGCCCTCGCTCGCCAAATCGTATACGTCATAGCCAAACAGGCTCTTATAGAACGCCGTCTCCGCCTTCAGATCCTTCACGAGCAATGAGCTCCAGATCCACTCGCCCGGCTCGGCCAGGTAATCCGGCGGATCGCCGCCCTGGGCCGCCAACACTGCAAACACAGCGCCATCCGGGTCAGCCAAAACGGCCTGGCGACCACGCTGCGGGTAAACGTGTGATTTGGAGAGCACTGTGCCGCCGAGCCGCACAGCGGTCTGCTGTGCGCCATTCACATCCCGGACAGCCAGAAAGGTCAGCCACGCCGGCTGCTGCGATTGCCCCGCGGGCAGCGCCTTCTGGAACAGTCCGGCCACCGCTTCGCCGTTGAGCAGCGCCAACGAATAATTAGGGTCCCCGGGCACTTCGCGGAACGTCCAGCCGAACAGTGCGCCGTAGAAATGCTTCGCGGCGTCAATATCCGGCGTTACCAGATCCGCCCAGATGACCTTACCGATATGGTGTTCTCCGCTCGCCGGCTGCGTGAGCGCCGGCAACACCACTGAAGGGCTCGGCGCGGCGTACACGCCCGCAGCACCACCCGCGTACATCAACACGGCGCATGCCATCTGCGGCACCAGATTACTGGGAGAACGACTTGATCGACTCATTGTTGGCTCTCCATCGGCGCACTCGGAATTCGCGGCGAGAGATTACTCGCCACGAAATTATAATGCTTTGCCCAAATGTTTTCACGGTCGGTACGCTACCGCACCGAAACACGGCTCAGGCAGCCGAAGCTGTTTACCTGAGGGTAATCTTGCCGCACGGTCCTATATTGACTGCGTGATAGATGATCATGGCTTCGCGCCGCCGACCCGTAGCTCTCAGCCGCACCAGCCATTGTTGTCTCGACGATAATTGACTGTAGAACTCCAGCGCTTCGGTCTCCGGTAGCACGCGCACGCGCTCCAGAGCCGCATCAATGTCTGCATTGACATCCGGCGTGAGTGACTCACCTGCACTGGCCTTCATTGGCAAGGGGCTTTGCTGCGCATGGCCTCGATTGCATCATGCTGATTGTCAGCGATGTGGTCTGTATGTGCGTTAGCGCGCTTAGCGTGCGTTTGCAGCGCGATTCGAATCGCCCGCACGACAAAATTGCGCCGGGCTTTCGTCACTGACGTTGCTTGTGGACGCGCCCATTTGAACAACGAACTCCGAAACGCCAATGTGGCTTCGCGATTTGGGATCCCAGTTGTACGTCCAGCCCATGCCGGTCCAAGGAAACCCGAATTCCAAAGTTTCACCGTCGGAAATGGCCGTGCGGTGAGAATACCAAAACTGCTGTAGAAGGAACCGTGCCGTTTCCTCGTCGAGCTTGGGATCCAGGGAGGTCCCGGCATTACAACGTGGCTGGTTCGGGACCGAAGGGTCCACCCCACCCGGGCAAGGGCGAAAGATGGCACCCTGCGAGACTTCGAACGTGTACACGTGCCAACTCTTGCCGGGGTTCGGAGTGACCTGCGGTGGCAATCCCAGAAGCTCCTCCAAAAATAAGACAGAATTGGTTTTCCCGTGACACAGGGAGCGGACCTGGGCGGCGGGAGCCACCCAGTTATACTGTGTCACTGTGTCGAGCGCGGGGTCATCGGTGAAGGTACTGACCAAGACTACGCTCGCGTCCCCGAACGACCAGAGCGGCATGTTCCAATCTGTGTGTCGGACCGCCGCCTCCTCAATCGCACGCTGATATTGCTTTTGCAATTTCTCAAGTTTCGCACCCTCAGGATGAGCCTGGATCGCGCACGCACCGAGTGACAGGCAGGCGCATACCATCCAGACTGTTGTGTTATATCGGCTGATACTTATGCACATACCGTCACCTGCGGGCGCCTCGAGATGGAGGCACCTCACACTAAATCGTGCCTCGCCGAACGAGCAAGCGGCGACTTCAGTGAGCAGTGCTGCCCGATTAGGATCGCAGCTCGTGGGGATTCGTAGCGAAGTGGAAATGTGCCCTGCGG
The DNA here is from genome assembly GCA_049515055.1 of Steroidobacteraceae bacterium. Lineage (GTDB taxonomy): Bacteria > Pseudomonadota > Gammaproteobacteria > Steroidobacterales > Steroidobacteraceae > FEN-1191. The sequence continues at coordinate 12,430 of JBEKUL010000078.1, forward strand.
CGGAGCAAACTTCGTGCATACCCCGCGGCAAGCGGGGAGCAGGTCCATTTGACACCGGGAGAATTCGCCATGCTTTCGAAGATTGCAGCTGAGTTTGTCGGTACGTTGTGGCTCGTCCTCGGCGGCTGCGGCAGCGCCGTTCTGGCAGCCGCCTTTCCCGGCCTCGGAATCGGCTTCGTCGGCGTGGCGCTGGCCTTTGGGCTCACCGTGCTCACTGGGGCATACGCTCTCGGCCCCATCTCCGGAGGACACTTCAATCCCGCCGTCTCAGTCGGACTGTGGGCTGGAGGACGATTTCCTGCTGCACACGTTTTGCCCTACATCATCGCCCAGGTCGCAGGCGGTATTGCCGGCGCAGCGGTGCTTTACCTGATCGCGAGCGGCAAGGCGGATTTCAGCCTCGCGAACGGCTTTGCCGCCAATGGCTACGGCGAGCACTCTCCAGCGCAGTACTCGATGTCTTCCGGCGCGATCTGCGAGTTTGCGATGACTTTCATGTTCCTGGTGGTCATTCTCGGAGCGACACATCGGCGTGCGCCCGTCGGCTTCGCCGGGATTGCGATCGGGCTCGCACTCACGCTAATTCACTTGATCAGCATTCCGGTGACGAACACCTCGGTCAACCCGGCGCGCAGCACCGGACCGGCTGTCTTCGTTGGCGGTTGGGCGCTCGACCAGCTGTGGTTGTTTTGGGTCTTTCCGTTGATCGGGGCGGCCGTAGCGGGCTTCGTGTACAGGACGGTATTCGAAGGGAGGCATCCCGAACCGCCGGTCACGGGCCGGCCCATCTGACTCGCGCGGCGGCCCCACCGCCATACCGGATCCCTCGGCAGAATACGCGCGGGCTGGAGGCGTACATGAAACAGCTGTCAATCGTTGCAGTCTTATTCTTGATTTGCGCCAGTTCAAGTGCCGCGGTTTTGATCCCGCCCGAATTGGTAGGTATCTGGGCGACGGACGGTTCGCAGTTCAGAGGCGAAGCGTTGATAAAAGGCAGCGCGCTTTATCTCGACACCGACGGTATAGGCGCAATGGTGGGTGGCGACGGGGTCGACGTGCTGGGTGCGCGGATTGCCGCCACGGCATACAGTCAGGATACGCACCTTCTGAACATCGATGTCACCGAATACGGCAAAGTGGTTGGTAGCATCACCCTGACCTACGATCCACTCCAGGAAACAATAGTCTCACCCAAAGATCAGAATCGGCTCTACCATCGGCGTCTAAACACGTTATCGGCCGCAATGAGAAAGTCCCTCGGATTGGATCCCTTGGTCAATTCGCAGGTAGCCTCAGGACAGCTGCCAAAAACCTTTCAATTTTTCTACAGTTTTGAGCCGCGCGGTTGGCGCTATGAGACCCAGATAAGTCCCACTCAGTGGCTGGAAGTATACGAAACGGGACAGCGAAGTTATTTCAACGTGTTGATGCCGGATACGGTCGATGGGTGTACGGGCCTTCGCCTACTCAAAGACGACAAGCAGCTCGAGGTATTCATTCCAGATAACCAATGCGCTGCGCAGTATTTCCGATTTCGCTTTGTGGGGCCTGACGGGCCGAAATCGACGTGGCGCTCGGTCGGAAAGATGGAGAACATCGCTTACTAGCGGTCCTCCTCGCGCGGGCCGTACCCATCTGCAGGCAGCACGTAAGTAGCTACCTGACTGAGTCAACAATCTTATTTATATATCCGAAATGCACCGCACATCAGCGCTGGCGGGCGGCTTTGAAGCTCAGGTGGGATATCGGCAGATCATCTTGTGGGCCAACGATGTTTTGGTTTCTGCGTCGCATCTACGAAGCCGCAGGTTTTTCCCTGATCGAGGAGTCTGCGCATCATAGCTACGGGCACGACTTGGTCGGTCAATATTGGAGCCGTGCCCTCTGAACGTGCGCAGCCGCCCGCGACTGAGGCGGTCTGGCTGCGATTGAACCAGCGCGCCTGTTCTTCAGTTGCAGGGAGGATGTGTTCCGTCAGAGCAAATAACCGTTGCATTAGAGTTCTGGGGAACTATCACCGTGGTGCTTCTCGCAGGTGCCGGGGGATTGCTGCTACTGATGCACCCTGACATCAGCATGGGGACCAGAAGACATATGCCAAATAAAACCTTCATACTCGATACCTCGCTAATTCAATAAGACCCATTGCACTGCATTCAACACGCGGCGGACCGGCGCTGTCTGGGCGCTAGCGCACTCAGCACGAATCGCCCAGACCATCCG
>JBEKUL010000079.1:0-14633 GCA_049515055.1 Steroidobacteraceae bacterium
TGCTGGTGATCTTCCTGTTCCTGCGCAGCGTCCCGGCGACGCTGATCCCGAGTCTGTCGGTGCCCTTGTCCCTGATAGGAACCTTCGCCGTCATGTGGTGGGCGAACTTCAGCCTCAACAATCTCTCGATCATGGCATTGACGATTGCGACCGGCTTCGTGGTCGATGACGCGATCGTGATGATTGAGAACATCGCGCGCTATCTGGAACGCGGCGAGTCGCCGCGCAGCGCGGCGCTGCGCGGTGCCGGACAGATCGGATTCACGATCATCTCGCTGACCGTATCGCTGGTGGCGGTGCTGATTCCGTTGCTGTTCATGCAGGATGTGGTCGGCAGGCTGTTTCGGGAATTCGCGGTGACGCTGGCGGTCACGATTCTGATATCGGCTGTCGTCTCGCTCACGCTGGTGCCGATGCTGTGCGCGCGGCTGCTGCGACCGCGCTCTGTCGCGCACGACACTGCCTCCGGGGAAGAGGTTGCGGTGAGTTGGCTGACGCCGATCGTGGTCTGGTATGGACGGCGGCTGAACTGGATCCTCGATCATCAGCGCCTGACGCTCTACGTCTGGTTCGGCACGCTGATCCTCACCGGGCTGCTGTATGCGTGGATTCCCAAGGGCTTCTTTCCGACGCAGGACACGGGCCTGATTCAGGGCGTGTCGGAGGCGACCCAGGCGGTATCTTATGAGGCGATGGCCGAACGCCAGCAGGCGCTGGCGGCAGCCATACTGAAGGATCCGGACGTCGCGAGCCTGTCTTCGTTTATCGGTGTCGATGGCAGCAACGTGACGCTCAACAGCGGGCGCTTCCTGATCAACCTCAAGCCGCGCGCTGAGCGCCGCGCGAGCGCCACGGACATCAGCCGGCGCCTGCAGGGCGAGATCGCCAAGGTGGCCGGAATTTCCCTGTATCTGCAGCCACTGCAGGATCTGACGCTGGAGGACACGGTCAGTCGCATGCAGTATCAGTTCACGCTGCAGCACGCCGATGCGGCCGTGTTGTCCGACTGGACGCCGAAGCTGCTGGCGCGGCTGCGCCAGGCGCGCGAACTGGCCGATGTGACCAGCAATCAACAGGACAACGGACTTGCGGCCTTTGTCAGTATCGATCGTGACAGCGCGGCCCGGTTAGGCGTGAGTGTCGGGACCGTCGATAACGTGCTCTATGACGCCTTCGGTCAACGCATTGTTTCCACCATCTTCACGCAGGCCAATCAATACCGGGTCATTCTGGAGGCCGACCCGTCCCTGGAGCGCTCGATCGAGTCGCTCTCGAACCTCTATGTGCCCTCAGCCAGCGGCGGCCAGGTGCCGCTCTCGGCCATCGCCCGGGTGAACGAGGAGTCGCGGCCGCTGCTGATCAATCACCTGGGGCAGTTTCCGGCGACCACCGTGTCCTTCAATCTCGCTCCTGGCGCATCCCTCGGCGGCGCTGTGCAGGCAATAGCCCGGGCCGAACGCGACATCGATCTGCCAGCGAGCATTCACACTACGTTTCGGGGCGCGGCGCTGGCCTTCCAGAACAACCTCAGCAATGAGCTGCTATTGCTGTTGGCGGCCGTGGTCGTCATGTACATCGTGCTGGGAGTGCTTTACGAGAGCTTCATCCACCCGCTGACGATACTCTCGACGCTGCCATCGGCTGGCATCGGCGCGTTACTGGCGCTGATGCTGGCTGGAGACGATCTGACGATCATCGCTCTGATCGGCATCATTCTGCTGATCGGCATCGTCAAGAAGAATGCCATCCTGATGATCGACTTTGCGATCGATGCGCAACGGCTGGAAGGCAAGTCGCCGCGCGAGGCGATTTATCAGGCCTGTATTCTCAGGTTTCGACCGATTCTGATGACCACGGTGGCGGCCATATTCGGCGCTTTGCCGCTGATGTTTGGGACCGGCACGGGCTCGGAGCTGCGCCACCCGCTGGGCGTGAGCATCGTCGGGGGTCTGCTGCTCAGCCAGGTGCTGACGCTCTTCAGCACGCCGGTCATCTATCTGAGCTTCGATCGGCTGGCGGCCCGACTGCACGCGCGATTTCCAGCCGAACCCGAGGAGAGCGGGCCGGTAGGGGCGCTGTCGTGAATATTTCGCTGCCCTTTATCGCCAGACCGGTGGCGACCACGTTACTGACTCTGGGCATCGCACTGGTGGGCGCGATCGCTTTTCCTTTGCTGCCCGTGGCCTCGCTGCCGAAGATCGATGCGCCGGCGATCTTCGTGTCGGCATCGCTGCCGGGTGCAAGTCCGGAGGTCATGGCCAGCAGCGTCGCGACGCCTCTGGAGCGACACCTGGGGGCCATCGCGGATGTCGATGACATGACCTCGTACAGCTCGCTGGGCTCTACCAACATTCAGCTGATCTTTGGGCTGGACCGCAACATCAATGGCGCCGCCCGCGACGTTCAGGCCGCGATCCTGGCGGCGCGCGCCGATCTGCCTTCGGCGCTCACGCGCAACCCCTCGTACTGGAAGCTCAATAACTCGAGCTTCCCGATCATGACGCTGGCCATGACCTCGAGCGTGCTGACGCAGGGCCAGATCTACGATGCCGCTGATGCGGTCATCTCGCAGCGCCTGTCGCAGCTCAAGGGAGTCGGCGCGGTGAATGTTGGCGGCAGCGCTCTGCCCGCGGTGCGCGTGGATCTGAACCCGCTCAGTCTCGCCAAATATGGCATTGGCCTGCAGGACGTCAGTGCGGCGATATCCAATGCCAACGCCAATGCACCGAAGGGCGCGCTCGAGGCCGGCGCGCTGCGCTACCAGATCTACAGCAACGATAACGTGCGCACCGCGGCCGAGTTTCGCTCGCTGATCATCGCCAACCGCGGCGGCACGACCGTGCGACTGGGCGATGTGGCTCGGGTCACGGACATGGAGGATGGGGCGACCGCGAACGTGCGCAACTACGGCAACTACAATGGCCGACCGGCCATAGCGGTGCAGGTGCTCGCACAGCCGGGCGCGAACATCATCAATGTAGTCGACGAGGTCAAGGCCGAACTGCCGCAACTCAAACGCTCTATCGATCCGAACATCGATCTGATCGTCACCAACGATCGCTCGGTGACCATTCGGGCCTCGCTGCACCAGGTCGAGCGCACCCTGGTGCTGGCGGTGGGGATGGTGATCCTGGTCGTGTACCTGTTTCTGCGCAGCCCGCGCGCGGCACTCATCCCTGCAGTGGTGGTGCCGGTATCGCTGATTGGAACCTTCGGCGCCATGTATCTGCTGGGCTACAGTCTCAATAACTTCACGCTCATGGCCCTCACGATCGGCACCGGCTTTGTCGTCGATGATGCCATCGTCGTCATGGAAAACACGATGCGCCTGATCGAGGGGGGCATGCGGCGGCGGCAGGCCGCCATCGTGGGCGCCAAGCAGGTCGGCTTCACCGTACTGTCGATGAGCCTGTCGCTGATTGCGGTGTTCATTCCGTTTCAGCTCGCCGGGGGGTTGATCGGGAAACTGTTTCGCGAATTCACGATCACGTTGTCAGTGGCGATTCTGATCTCGCTGGTGGTGTCCGTGACGACGACGCCCATGATGTGCTCGCGTCTGCTCGGTCGCGAGCGCAAGCACCGGGCGGGTCGCATCGGTGCGGCCTTCGAGCGCGCCTTCCTGGCCACGCGCCGCGGCTACGCCAGCTCCCTCGCCTGGTCGCTCGATCACGGTCCATTGATGCTCACAGTGCTGCTGGCAACCGTGTTGCTGAACGTCTATCTCTACGTCGTGATCCCGAAGGGGTTCTTTCCCCAGCAGGACACCGGTCAACTGCGCGGTGGCCTGCGCGGGGATGCCGACTCCTCGTTCCAGCTCATGCGTTCCAAGCTCCAGCAGGTCACGGCGATCATTCGTGCCGATCCTGCCGTCAGCAGCGTCGTTGGCACGGTGGGAGATGGCGGCGGCTTCTTCGGTGGCGGCGGCACTGCCCGCGGTAACTTCAGCGTCACGCTCAAACCGCTGTCGCAGCGCGCGGCCTCGGCGGATCGCATCATCGATCGGCTGCGCCCACAATTGGCCGCTGTGCCGGGGGTTTCCACCTACCTGCAGGCGGTGCAGGATTTCGGCGGCGGTGGCGGACGCGGCGCGAACTCGGAATACCAGTACACACTGCTGGCGGACGATCTGAGCGAGCTGCGCCACTGGTCGCTACTATTGCGCCGCGCGCTGCAAAATGTTCCACAGGTCACGGACGTGGATTCGGATCTGCAGCCGGGCGGCCTGGAAGCAGATTTGATCGTCGATCGCGACAGTGCCGGGCGTCTGGGGCTCACCGCCAGCCAGATCGACAGCACGCTCGGCAACGCCTTCAGCCAGGCGCAAGTCTCGACCATCTACAATCCCTACAGTCCGCAGCAATACCAGGTGGTCATGGAGGTGGCGCCGGAATTCTGGCAGGACCCCGAGACCCTCAAGCAGGTCTACGTGAGCACTGCGGGCGGCGCGGTCAGCGGTACGCAGTCGACGGCCGCGGTGGCAGGAGCGACGCGGCTGCGCACGGCGCGCGGCACGCTCGCCACCGACACCAGCGCTCTGAACGCCGCTGCGCGCAATCTGGCAGCCAACTCGCTGGCCAATGCCGGCCGTGGCAATACCTCTACGGGCGCGGCCCTGAGCTCGCAGAGCGAGACCGAAGTACCGCTGGCCGCATTCAGTCATTACGCCACCAGCACCACGCCGGTGACAGTCAATCACACCGGCACCTCGGTCTCCACCTCCATCAGTTTCAATCTGCCCGAACACGAGTCACTGAGCGTGGCGCTGGCGGCCATAGAGCGCACCATGGCTGCGATTCATATGCCCGGTTCCGTTCATGGGGCCACGTATGGCACAGCGAGAATATTCCAGCAATCCTCCGGCACCATGCCGGGCATGCTGCTGGCTGCGTTCCTGGCGATTTACGTCGTGCTGGGGATGCTCTATGAGAGCTTCAGCCAGCCGCTGACGATTCTCTCGACGCTGCCTTCCGCCGGCATCGGCGCGCTGCTGGCACTACTGGCCACGCGCAATGAGTTCAGCCTGATCGCATTCCTGGGCGTGCTGCTGTTGATCGGAATCGTCAAGAAGAATGCGATCATGATGGTCGATTTTGCAATCGACGCGCAGCGCAACCGCGCTATGACGCCGCGCGCCGCCATCGCCGAGGCCTGCGCCCTGCGTTTCCGCCCCATCGTGATGACCACTTGCGCGGCCATTGCCGGCGCGTTGCCGCTGGCACTGGCCTCGGGCGATGGCACGGAGATGCGCCGTCCGCTGGGCATCTCGATGGTCGGCGGATTGCTCGTCAGTCAACTGCTGACTCTCTATACGACCCCGGTCGTGTACCTGTACGTGGATCGATTGCGGGCCCGCTACGAGCGGCGACGGCCCTCCGCGCGCGTGGCCGAGGAGCTCGCGGGCGCGTCCAAGGCCGGCGCTTGAGGCAGACCAGCGCAACGATTATTAAGGCGCTCCTGACGGCGCTGATATTGCTGGGCGCCAGCGCCTGTGCCGTGGGTCCGGACTACAAGCGCCCGGCGTTCGAGACCACCGCGGCCTATAAGGAGCAGGGCGACTGGAAGCCGAGTGAGCCCGAGGACACGCTCAGCCGCGGTCCCTGGTGGCATATTTTCAATGATCCGGTGCTCGACGGACTCGAGCAGCAGGTCAATGTCTCGAATCAGAATCTCAAGGCAGCCGAGGACGCTTACCTGCAGGCGCGCGCGCTGGTGGACCAGGCGCGCGCCGGCTTCTGGCCAACCATTGCTGCGAACGTCTCGCGCCAAATCGGCGGGCCGGTGGCGGGCGCTCCAACCGTGTCACTCAACAGCGCCGGCGCGAGCGCGGACTGGCAGATCGATATCTGGGGCCAGATCCGCCGCACCGTCGAGAGCGACGTCGCTTCCGCTCAGGCCAGCGATGCGGCGGTGGCCGCCGCGCGCCTGTCGGCCCAGGCCACACTGGCGATCGATTACTTCGAGCTGCGCGCCCAGGACAGCCTCAAGACGTTGCTCGATGACACTGTGCTCGATGAGCAGCGCTCGTTGCAGATCACCCAGAACCGTTACGGCTTCGGCGTGGCGGCGAAGGCCGATGTGGTGACCGCCCAGACGCAGTTGCTCTCCAGTCAGGCCAGCCAGGTCAACGTCGCGATCGCACGCGCGCAGTATGAGCACGCGATTGCGGTGCTCATCGGGCAGCAGCCGGCCTCCTTTACACTACCCGCGGAGGCATTGCGCACCGATGTCCCCACGACACCGACCGGACTGCCCTCGACGCTGCTCGAGCGTCGACCCGATGTCGCGCAGGCCGAGCGAAAGATGGCGGCTGCCAACGCCCAGATCGGCATCGCGCGCGCCGCCTACTTTCCCAACCTGATGCTGTCCGGATCGCTCAGTTACACCAGCGATACTCTGAGCCGGCTGCTGACGGCGCCCAATCGCGTGTGGGCCGTCGGACCCGCGCTCGCCGAGACCGTGTTCGACGGCGGGCTGCGACGCGCCCAGGTCGCTCAGGCGCGAGCCGCCTATGATGTCAGCGTCGATGGTTACCGTCAGACCGTATTGAGCGGCTTGCAGCAGGTGGAAGACAATCTGGTGACGCTGCGTGTACTCGAGCAGCAGGCGGGCATTGAGGAGGCGACCGTGGCGGCCGCGCACGAAGCCGAACGCCTGACGCTCAATCAATACACAGCAGGTACCGTGCCCTATACCAGCGTCATCACCGCACAGACCACGACGCTGGCGAGCGAGCAGACTGCGCTGACGGTGCTGCTGAACCGCCTGACCGCAAGCGTGTCGCTGATCGAAGCGCTCGGCGGCGGGTGGCACGCCACGCAGCTGCATTCCGCAGCGGCCATCCCGGCGCACTAGCCGACAGTCTGCGCCGTCTGGCCAAAAAGCACGCGGCGCGCCTCATCTGTCATGGTCGGCGAGGTTGGGAATTCCTGCGCGCGCATGTAGGCGCGCACGGTCGCGGGTCGCTCCCCGATCTGATCGAACCAGCGACGCAGCGCTGGGAATTGCGCCAGATCCTGTTGCTGCGCCGACCAGGGAACGATCCAGGGATAGGTCGCGATATCGGCGATCGAGTAATCGTCGCCGGCAAGAAATGGCACCTGCGAGAGACGGCGGTTCAGGACTCCATAGAGCCGGTTCGTTTCCTTGACGTAACGATCGATCGCATAGGGGATCTGCTCGGTAGCGTAGCGGGCGAAATGATGGTTCTGGCCGGCCATCGGCCCCAATCCACCGACCTGCCAGAACAGCCACTCGAGCGCCGCCTTGCGGGCGCGAATCTCGCGCGGCAACAGTCGGCCGCTCTTCTCGGCCAGGTACAGGAGAATGGCCCCGGACTCGAACACCGATATCGGCGCACCGCCGTCGCTTGGGGCGGTATCGAGGATGGCCGGCATGCGATTGTTGGGGCTGATCGCAAGGAATTGCGGCTTGAATTGATCGCCCTTGGCGATGTTAACGGGCACGAGGCGGTAGGGCAGCTGCGCTTCCTCGAGAAACATCGTGATTTTGTGGCCGTTGGGCGTCGGCCAGTAGTACAGATCAATCATCGCGACACGGCTCATCGCCGGCGCGCCGCGAGTCTGGATTCGACGGCCTCGAACAATCGCTGCAAGCCAAAGGAGACGTCCTCGATGCTGTCGTTGACGAAGAAGCTCGGCGTCGCGCGCACGCCGCTGAGCCGCCCGCTTTGCTCGTGTTCGCGCACGCGCTGCAGATAAATGTGATCGTCAAGCTCGGCGCTGTAGCGGGCCATGTCGAGCTGGGCGCGCTGCGCATAGCTGCGCAGGTCTTTGGGCTGCAGGTGCAATTGGTGCTCGAACAGCAGATCGTACATTGGCCAGAATTTTCCCTGGGCAGCGCCGACCTCGGCCACTTCCGCGGCGAGCAACGCGTGCGGATGGATCTCTTCGAGCGGAAAATGCCGGAAGACAAAGCGGACCCGACCGGCAAATTTCTCGAGCAATAATTTGACCGCCGGCGCCGCCTGCTTGCAGTTGGGACATTCGAAATCGCCGTATTCGACCACGGTCACACCAGCGTGCGCCTCGCCCATCGTGTGATCGGTGCTGTTCGCGGGCACCGCCAGCCTGAAGATGTCGGTGTGATTCATGGTTCGCTGCCCCCGATACTGCCTCAATTCAGGCGTCGCTGCACTGCTGGCGCGCGCCAGGTAAGCGGGTGGGTTGTATCGGGGGCACGGCTGCGATATGAAGTGCCTGGGCGATGTCACGAAGCGCGGATGAAAGCCAGGCAGGAGAGCGATGAAATATCTACACACGATGGTCCGAGCTACGGACCTGAAAGCCTCATTGGAATTCTATTGCGACGCGTTGGGTCTGGTGGAGCTGCGCCGCGTTGAAAACGCCAAGGCGCGCTTCACGCTGGTGTTCGTCGCCGCGCCCGCGGACGGTGCGGCGCAGATCGAGCTGACCTGGAACTGGGATCCGGAAGCCTATACGGGCGGGCGCAATTTTGGCCACATTGCCTACGAGGTCGAGGACATCTACGCGACCTGCAAGCGTCTGCAGCAACATGGGGTCACGATCAATCGTCCGCCGCGCGATGGCCGCATGGCCTTTGTGCGCTCGCCTGATCAGATATCGATCGAACTGCTGCAGCAGGGCGACGCGCTGGCGCCGCAGGAGCCCTGGGCGTCGATGCCCAATGTCGGTGTCTGGTAAGCGCCCGCGCGCCCGGCCTGTGCCGGACTAGGCTGGCGAGCTCCTGACGCAATTGCGACCGTCGCGCTTGGCTTTGTAGAGCGCAAGATCGGCGCGGCGCAGGAAGCCATCGGCTGCCTCGCAGTCAGCCTGGTCTGAGACCAGCTCGGCGACGCCGAAACTCGCCGTCAGGCGCAAGCTTCCTGCACTGGTCGCAAAGGGCGCGGCTTGACACTGCGAGCGCAGCTTTTCCGCGGCGTCCAGAGCGCCGGACAACACCGTGTCGGGCAGCACGAACACGAACTCCTCACCGCCGTAGCGGGCGATCCAGTCGCACTGGCGCATCGAGGCACTGACGAGCTGCGCAAAGCCGCGCAATATCTCATCGCCGATCTGGTGGCCGTGCTCGTCATTGATGCGTTTGAAATGATCCAGATCCGCCAGAATGATGGACAGGGGCCGCCCGTATCGGCGCGCGCGGTCGATGTCGCGCGGCAATTGCACGATCAAATGGCGGCGATTGTAGATTTCGATCAGCGGATCGGTGATCGAGAGGCGCTGGACCTGCTGCTCGAGCTCGAGGATGCGCCTTCCGGCCTTGAGCCGCGCCAGCAGTTCGGCCTCATCCGCGGGCTTGCGCAGGTAGTCGTCGGCACCGGCCTCGAAGGCCGCTACCACGTCGGCAACCTCGTTATGGCCGGTCAGCATGATGATGTAGAGGTAACTGTCGAGGTTCGAGGTTTCGCGCACGCGCCGGCACAGCGTTGCGCCGTCCATGGGCTCCATGTCCCAGTCGGTAATCAGTATGTGGAAGCGGCCACTGCCCAATTTGCCGAGCGCGCTCTGTCCATCGGTCGCCGTGTCGACAACGTAGCCGGCCTTGGTCAGGCGCCGCTGGAGAATGCGCAGCTGAGTGGGCTCATCCTCGACCAGCAACAGCCGCCATGGCGCGGGTGCAGCATCAGGTTCGCCTGAGTGCTGGTGTGCCGGAACATTCACGCGGCATTCTCGAGGTAATCTACTGCGCGGCTGAGTTCCTGCTGCAGCCCCCGGGCGAGCTCATCGAGGCTCGCACCATCGCCGCCCTGCGCGGCCAACTCGAGAGCCGCGGCGGCCTGGCTGCTCGCTGTGGCTTGGATCGAAGCGCTCGCGCCTTTGATGGTATGCGCGGCTCGAGCAAGCCCCGCCGCGTCGCCACGCTCGAGCGCGGCCCTGACCTCGGCCATGCTTGCGCGCGCCGTGGCAGTAAAGGTGCGCACGATATCGCGTTGAAATTCGACATCCCCGTCCGCGAGCAGCTTCACGCCGGTCAGATCGACGGGCACATCGGCGCCTGGATCGCTGCGATCCTGCAGCCTCGGGTCCGTATCGCCGGGGCGGCGCTCGTGGGGGAGCAAATCGTCGAGGTAGGTCTCGAGTCGCTCGCGGTCGATGGGCTTGGACAGATAGGCATCCATGCCCGCCGCCTTGCACTCGCGTTCGGCTTCAGGCATCGCATGCGCGGTCAGCGCAATGATCGGGATGTGGCAATTGCCGGAACTGCCGGCCTCGAGCCGACGGATTTCCATCGCGGCCTGGTAGCCATTGAGCTCTGGCATCTGGCAGTCCATGACGATGAGGTCGTAGCGCCCGGTCTTCCAGGCGTTGACGGCTTGTCTGCCATCGTTCACGACATCGACGCGATAGCCCATCTTTTGCAACAGCCGGCAGGCGACCATGCGGTTCACCGGGTTGTCCTCGGCCACCAGGATGTGCCGCTTGTCGCGTCCTCGCAGCTCCTGCAATTGCTGTCGCGTGATGATCGGCAGCGTGCCGGTATGCCAGTCCTTGGCGGATCGGGCGAGCACGAGCGGCAGGATGTCCACCAGATCTCTCTGGATCACGGGCTTGAGCAGATAGCCCGCGAACCCCAGCTGCGCGAAGGTGTGCCGCTCGTTGTGCTGGCCCGAGGAAGTCAGCAGTACCAGCCGCGTTGATTTTAAATCGGGGTCGGCATTGATCTGGCGACCGAGTTCGGCGCCATCGCAATCGGGCATCTGATGATCGACCAGCGCGACCTGAAAGGGATGGCCCGACTTGTGGGCCAGTCGCATCGTATCGAGGGCTTCGAAGGCCGAGGAAGCGCAGGTGGGCTCCAGCCCGCAGCGCTTGAGCTGTGCGCTGAGCACCTTGCGGTTGGTCTCGTTGTCGTCCACCACGAGCACCGGCTGCCCATCCAAAATTCTCGATTTGCGCCGACTCGGCGCTCGCCGCGTCGCCGTCACGACTCCGAAGCGCGCCGTGAACCAGAAGGTTGAGCCAACGCCTTCCGCGCTTTCCACGCCTGCGGCGCCGCCCATGAGCTGCGCGAAGCGCTTGACGATCGAGAGGCCGAGCCCGGTGCCGCCAAAGCGGCGCGTAGTCGAGGCATCGACCTGCGTGAAGGGCTCGAACAGCTCGTGTAGCCGATCCTGAGGAATGCCGATTCCCGTATCGCGCACCGCGACGCGTACCGTCGTGCCTGTCTGGTCCGTCTCGAGGACCGATACATCGATCGCAATCTCGCCCTTGACCGTAAACTTGACGGCATTTCCGCACAGATTGAGCAGAATCTGGCGCACGCGCGCGGGATCGCCCCGCACCAGCTCGGGCAGCGCCATATCCATGTTGGCGGTGACCTCAAGCCCCTTCGCATCGGCCTGGATCGAGATCAAGCGCGCGACATCCTCGACCACTTCGCGCAGATCCATCTCGATGTCCTCGAGCCCGACCTTGCCAGCCTCGACCTTCGAGAAGTCCAGCACGTCGTTGATGACGGTCAATAGCGCGGCGGCGCTGTCGCGAATGCTCTCGGCGTACTTGCGCTGTATCGGATCCAGCGTCGTGTCGAGCAACAGATCGGTCATGCCCATGACGCCGTTCATCGGCGTGCGGATCTCGTGGCTCATATTGGCCACGAACTGGCTCTTGGCGTGGCTCGCGGCGAGCGCGGTCTGCGTCATCTGATCGGCACGCTGTTTCTCGACCAGCAGATGTGCATTGGTCGCTTCGAGCCTGGCGTTGGCTTGCGTGAGCTCCTGGGTACTGGCCGCCAGCGCCAATTCGGCGAGCTTCCAGGCCGTGATGTCCCGGCCCATGCCAAAGATGCCGACGACCTCGCCGAGCGCGTTGCGCAGCGGGATCTGGTTGCTCTGGTACCAATTCACGCGTCCATCGGGCCAGACGCGCTTGACCAGGTGATCGATGAGCGGCTCGCCCTTGTTCATGAGCTCGAGCTGCATCTCGTGCGTGGAGCGCGCCTGCTCCTGGTCGAGAAAATCGAAGTTGGTCTTGCCGACCACTTCCTCGACGCTGTGGCCCAGGTCGCGCGCGAGCGAGACACTTACCGATACGAATCGACCCTTTCGATCCTTGAAATACACGTGATCGGGGATGTTCGCCATGAAGGCGGACACCAGCATTTGATCCGGTAACACGCTGAATTTCATGGGTCAGAATCTTATCGGCCTGCATGCGGCGAAATTGATATGCAGACCACAGTTCTCACGTTAAATCACCAACCGCCGTGCAGTTGGTAGAGGGCCCCACAAGGTCCCGAAATGCGCTGCGATTCGCGATCCGCGCGCGCTGAAAGTCGGCGCCTTCAGGCCGATAGTCAGGCGCTTCGCGCGGCGAGCTGCTAGGTGGCTGTTAACGTTAAGCAAAGACACGCGTGGGCAAAGATGCTTGTGGAGCGTCTGGCGCTTTAGTGTGAATTGCGTTCACTTCGATGCCCAGGGCGTTGCGCGCCCCAGCACCGCACCTTGCGTCCACCCGGTCGAAATGAGCCAGCTTGCTGGTGGGCAGGCTTCGCGAGCAGTTGATAGTCCTGCAGCGATGGTAAGTCGCACCGCGTGCAGCGCAGGTTTTGCTCCATTCAAATAAATAACTGCTGTGAACCATCGATGCGCGCACCGCCACTCATGTGCGTACACAATTTTTACCTCATGGAGAGCTCGCATGAATTCGCAACGCATCATCGACCGCTCATTGGCAGCCCCGTCAGGGCTCGGCGTTGTTTGCGCCGTGGCTCTGGCTGCGTGCGGCGGCGGTGGCGGCAGTGGAATGAGCAGTGACTCGACGCAATTGACCGCGCAATCCGGCGAGCAGTTCGCCGATATGCCTTTAGTGACTGACAATGCCACTGTCGTTGCCACGGCCACCACGATTGATCCGAATCTGCAGAATCCCTGGGGCATCGCGGTTGCACCGGGCCTGCCGTTCTGGATTGCCGATAACAACAGTAATCTTGCAACTCTGTACAGCGGCACAGGCAGCGTTGAGACCAGCGCGATTACCGGCTCGAACAGCGTCGGCATTGCCATTCCCGCATCGGCGGCCGGCGTGCAGGCCAACCCGACCGGACAGGTCTACAACGCCGCGGGTGGATTCCTTATTCAGACCGTCAAGGGTATGGAATCAGCGCAATTCATCTATGACGGTGAGGGTGGAACCATTGCCGCCTGGGCCGCCGATAGCGGCGCCACCACGGTGACGGCCTATGACGATGGCATCGTCAATGGCGCCAATCACGCGGTCTACAAGGGCCTCGCGATCGGCAGCGTCAGCGGGGCGATGTTCCTCTATGCCACGGATCTGCATAACAACAAGGTCGACGTATTCGATACCAAATTCGACAAACCCGCCGCCATGCAAGGAAAATTCATCGATCCGACTATCCCGGTGGGCTTCGTACCGTTTGGTATTGCAGCGGTGAGTGGTCAGCTGTACGTCACGTACGCCATGCAGGACACGGCCATGCATGATGAAGTCACGGGCGCGGGTAAGGGGTATGTAGATGTGTTCGATATGAGTGGCAACTTTGTCACCCGCTTTGCATCACAGGGCACGCTCAATGCCCCGTGGGGCATCGCTGTGGCGCCCTCGGGATTCGGCTCCATAGCCGGCGACGTGCTGATCGGCAATTTCGGCGATGGGACCATCAACATCTTCACGCCGAGTGGCTCGCTCGCGACCTACGTGGGGCAGCTCATGGTCACGAATGGCGGAACGCTGGCTATTCCGGGACTATGGTCGCTGGTGTTCGGTAACGGGGATCCCGACAAGCCTCTCACGACGCTGTTCTACACGGCCGGATTCGCGGATCAAACCGATGGTGTCTTCGGCAGCATCGCCGTAGCGCCCACGAGCATGGCACCCTCAACCAACCCCTACTGACGCGCCGCGCAGTAGCACTCGACACTTCAGGGCGATGCCCCGCTGCCAGGCGGGGCATCGCCCGTTCTCGCCGGTCCGAGCGCCGGATTCGGCTACCATAGCGCGCGGGAATAAATCGACAACTCGAGAGTCTCCTATCATTAGCGCACAGTGCGATCCAAGCCATGGGTGACAGGCGCCGTCGCTTCGAGGCGCAGGTGCTGCCGCACCTGGATGCCACCTATCGGTTTGCCCGCTGGCTGGCGCGCTCGCCCGACGATGCCCAGGACCTGGTGCAGGAGGCGATGTTGCGTGCCTATCGGGGTTTTGATGATCTGCGGGGCTCCGACGTCAAGGCCTGGCTGCTCACGATCGTGCGCAACTGCCATGCAACCGCACTCAGACAGCAGCGGCGGCGAGCCCAGGTGCCGTTACCTGAAGAACACGATGCGCTCGATGCACAGGCCCTGATTTCGAATGCGCCCGGGCCGCAGGAGGAATCGATCCGCCACGACCAGATGCTCACGCTCGAGCGGCTCATCGAGCGCCTGCCCGACGACTATCGCGAGGTTTTGATACTGAGGGAAATAGAAGATATGGATTATCGCGCGATCGCGGCAATCACGCAGGTGCCACTCGGTACTGTGATGTCACGGCTCGCGCGTGCACGACTGGCCCTCAGGCAGCACTGGTTGCGTCACGTTGAAGGAGAGCCACGTGCCGTGCGTTGAAACGCTGCGGGTACAGGCCTATTTTGATGGCGAGCTCGACGAGTCGAGCGCAGCCGATATCGAGCTG
>JBEKUL010000080.1:0-14510 GCA_049515055.1 Steroidobacteraceae bacterium
CAGCCGAGCGTGAACTCGTACTTGCCGAGCGGGTTGTCCGGTCCCGGCATGACCACCGCAGGCAGGTCCTCACCGTTGTCATTTCGATGATCGCGTCGCAATGCTACGGAAGGCCGCCAGATGGGATCCTTTTTGTGGCTCACGACGTGGGTCATGCCCTCGGGCGTGGACCAGCCCATCTTGCCGATGCCGATTGGGTGCGTGTAGACGCGTTGCGGCTCGCCCTTGCGATGCGGCGGATAGTAAAACAGCCGCATGGCCGCAACGTTGATGACGATGCCTTCGTGCGGAGCATTGGGCAGCACGAAGCGGGTGGGCAGCACGATACGGCGACCCTCACCGGGCAACCAGGGATCGACGCCGGGATTGGCACGCACGATCTCCTCGTAGCCGACGTTGAAGCGCCGGGCTATGTCAGGCAGCGTATCTGCACGCGAGGCAGTGGTGATCTGCACCGCGCCGACGACGCTGTCTTCGGCATCGGTCAGCTCGAACTGGTGCGTATCAACCGGTTCGGGCAACGCCTTCACGGCCGGGGCGGCTGGCACAGCCGGCGCGGGCGCCTGGGCGATCACGACCGGATGCGATCCGATCAGGGCACAGCCCGCCAGCACCAACGTCAGCGCACAGGGCGCTGCGGCGAGCATTGAGCGACGCTGAAAAATTGCGATCACAGCAGGCATTCTAGATGAGTATCGGTTGATTGGGCAGTTCGTTACCCGAGGAGCGCGCTGCCGGAAAATGCTGCGCCAGCAGCCGCGCGACGCCCGCAACGGCAGCGCTCGAGCCCTCGACGTAACGGCCACCGCGATAATGCGTCTGCACTTCGCGGCACACCTGTTCCCATTCCGCCGCACTCACGCGCTCATTGATGCCGCGATCGGCGACGATTTCAACGGCCCGATCGGCCAATAGCACGTAAATGAGCACGCCGTTGTTGGCATGCGTGTCCCAGATGTGCAGGCGCGCGAACATCTCCAGCGCACGCGCGCGCGCGCTCACATCGCGCCAGAGGGCGTGCCACGGCAGAGCGGTCTCGACGACAAAGCGGATCTCGCCGGCGTGTTGCGATTCGGCAAGCGTGATCGCCGCTTCGATCTGTGAGCGCACCTGCGACGTGAACAGCGCGCGCGTGCGCCGCGCGCTGCCCGTCAGATGCCGAATGAGGCGTGGCAATCGCATTACCAGCGTCCCGAGGCGCCGCCGCCGCCAAAGCCGCCTCCCCCGCCGCCAAAGCCACCCCCGCCGCCAAAGCCGCCGCCACCGAAGCCGCCGCCGCCCCAGCCGCCCAACCCACCGGAACTCCACATGCCGCCGCTCATGCCAAGGATCAGCGCGACGGCGAAGCCCACAGCACCCGCCGCGAGCGCCAGTGCGATGCCCTGGGTGAGCAGGAACACGAACAGTCCCGCGCCGCCGGCGCTGAGCGCGGCCCCCAGCGTGCGGCCAAACATCGCGCGCAAGACGCTGGAAAAAAACAGAAAGCCGAAGATCGCGAACGGCACGATATTTCTGCGCTGAACACCAACGCTCTGCCACGTGCGGTCCGGCGGCGGCAGCGCCTCACCGTCGATCAGTCGCATCATCTGGTCGACGCCCGCGCTGATCGCCGCGTAGTACTGGCCCTGGCGCAGCAACGGCACCATCGTGTCCTGAATGATGCGGTTGGAGGCCGCATCCGTCAGCACGCCCTCCAGGCCATAGCCGTTCTCGATGCGCAGCGCATGATCGTTCTTGGCGAGGATCAGCAGCGCGCCGTCATCGATCCTCTTGCGCCCGAGCTTCCATGCTTCCACGACCCGGATTGAGTACTGCTCGATTTGTTCGGGCTGCGTGCTCGGAACCAGCAGCAGCGCGATCTGAGCGCCCTTGCGCGCCTCAAAATCAGCCAGTTTCTGCTCGAGCTCGGCCTGCTGTGCGGCCGTGAGCGTGCCGGTCAGGTCTGTGACGCGCGCCTCGAGTTTCGGAATAGGCGCCAGAGCCTGCGCGCAGCACAGCTCCAGGGCACCGCCCAAGATCAGCGCCGCCAGGGCGAAGCGCAGGCGCACGGATCTGCTGCCGCGATGAATCTCTAACGCGCCGGCGCGGCTGCGCCCGGTGCCACGCTCGCACTGGCTGGTGCGGTGTTGAAATCCACGGTGGGCGGGCGGGCGATCTCGGCCTCGTTCTGCACGGAGAAATTCTGTTTGAGGGGGTACTTGAAAATCATGGCGGTCAGATTGGTCGGGAACGAGCGGATCAGGACGTTGTAATCCTGCACGGACTGGATGTAGCGGTTGCGCGCTACCGTGATGCGGTTCTCGGTGCCTTCCAGCTGAGCCTGCAGATCGCGGAAGTTCGCATCCGACTTGAGCTGCGGGTAGCTTTCGCTGACTGCTATGAGACTCTTGAGTGCCTGCGTCAATTGACCCTGGGCCGCCTCGAATTTCTGGAACGCCTGCGGATCGTTGACCAGCTCCGGCGTGGCCTGAATCGTACCCACGCGAGCCCGCGCCTCGGTGACATCGATGAATACCTTTTGCTCCTGGGCAGCAAAACCCTTGACCGTATTGACCAGATTGGGCACCAGGTCGGCGCGTCGCTGGTACTGATTGATGACCTCCGACCAGGCCGCCTTGACCGCCTCATCCTGCTGCTGGAAGCGGTTGTAGCCGCAGCCAGCGGCCAGCAGTGCACAGCCCATGACGAGCCAAACCTTGAACATGCGCATGATCTTAGGCCTCCCCGGTAGATGTGTTGCGCGCGCGCAGACCATTATGCGATCTTCACACGTTCCACAGCGCGGTGGTACCGTTGATCGCCGCCATGGGACGTTTTCGTCTGCCGACTCAGCCCGGCTCGCAATACATCACGCCGGTCGGGGCCGCGCGCCTGCGCGCGGAGCTCGATGAGCTCTGGCGCCGCGAGCGGCCGCAGTTGACCGCGGCCGTGGCAGCGGCCGCCGCTCAGGGTGATCGTTCGGAGAATGCCGAATACATCTACGGCAAGCGCCGGCTGCGTGAAATTGACCGGCGGGTGCGCTTCCTGCGCGCCCGACTGGATGGCATGAGGGTGGTCAGCGAGTCACCGAGCGATCGCGGTCGCGTCTTTTTTGGGGCAATCGTGAGCCTCGGGACCATCGAGGGCGCGCGCTACCGCTATCGCATCGTTGGGCCCGACGAATTCGACATGGACCCCAGCTACATCAGCATGGACTCGCCCCTGGGCAAGGCCCTGCTGGGCAAGCGCCTGGACGAGGAGTTCGTGCTGCAGCTCGAGGGCGGCGCGCGCTCCTACCGCATCGTGGCGATCGAGTACCCCTGAGGAGCCGCCGCCCCTTCAGCTCACGCGCACGTTCTTGAACTGCCAGGGATCACTCTTATCCAGATCCTCGGGGAAGAGGCGTTCCCGATCACTCAATGGCGTCCAATCGGTGTATTGGCCCACCACCGGCCCGAGATAGGGCAGGCAGATCTGCAGTATCCGGCGAAAGTCGATCTCGTCCGGCTCGGTTATGCCGTTGTTCGGATTCTCGATGGCCCAGACCAGCCCGGCGAGCACCGCCACGGTCACTTGCAGGCTCGTGGCGCTGTTGAACGGGACCAGCCGGCGAGCCTCATCGATCGACAGCTGCGAGCCGAACCAGTAGGCGTTCCTCTTATGGCCGGCGATCAGCACGCCCAGCTCGTCGACGCCTTTGGTGATGTCATCGCCGAGGATGCGCTTGCGGTCCTGGATCTGGTAGTTGCGGCCGCAGAACTCGAGCACGGACACCAGCGCCGCATCGCAGGGGTGGTAGCTGTATTGCACGGTGGGCCGGTACAGCACCTGCGCGTCCTTGCGCAACGTCAGATAGTCGGCAATGGAAATCGATTCGCCGTGCGTGATCAGCAAGCCATGATAGGGACCATGCAGCGGCGTCCAGCTGCGCACGCGCGTAGCCACCCCGGGCTGCGACAGGTAGATCGCCGCGCCGCTGCCGAAATCAAAACGCCGGCCGTCGCGCGGGAAATTGTGCTCGTGCGAGCCCCAGCCCAGCTCCGCGGGTTGCGAGCCCTCGGCCACGAAGCCCTCGACCGACCAGGTGTTGACGAACTCGTTGGGCTCCTTTGCGATCGAGGACACCTGCGTGTCGCGCTCGGCGATATGTATGACTTTCACACCCAGGCGCTGCGCGAGCTCGCCCCACTCGGTGCGGCTGGCCGGTACGCTGTCGGGCTGGCCCATGTCTTTTGCGATATTGAGCAGAGCCTGCTTGAGCAGATGCGAGACCAGCCCGGGGTTCGCGCCGTGGGTCAGTACCGCGGTCGGTGAGCGCGTGCCGCCGGCGCGCAGTCCCAGTGCCTCCTCGCGCAACGCGTAGTTCGTGCGCTTGGCCGGCGGCAGGGTCGGGTCCGTGTAGCCGCCAGGCCAGGGCTCGGTGCAGGTATCCAGATACATCGCGCCCTTCTCCCAGCACAGGCGGATCAGCGCCACGCTGGACACGTCGACCGAGACATTGAGCAGAAAATCGCCGCGACCGAGCACCGGATCCAGAATGCGCCTGAAATTCTCGCGCGTGAGGGCCTGGCGCACGAACTTGATGCCATAGCGTGCGGCCTCCTCGCGCCCGACATCGTCTGCCGTCACGATCGTAAGGCGCTCGGGGCTGATGCCGATATGACGCAATATCAGCGGCAGAACGCCTTGTCCAATGCTGCCAAAACCAACCAGGATGAGGTTACCGGGGAATTCAACGTAGACTTCGTGCGTACTCATGATGATCCTGCAAAGGGCTCGCCTCAGAGTAGCAATGGCATGGCCGCCAGCGCCACCCTCAGGCGTGCAGTGCAGGCGGGCTGCGCTAGCTCTCGCGCCAGTGCGGCGGCCAGGTGCGATCGTGGCCGGGCAGAGCCGCGACACGCTCGAGCCAGCGCCCGATGGCCGGATAATTGATTTCCATGGGCAGGAAGCGCGCCGCGAGCTCGTGCGCTTCAGGTCGCTGCAGCGCCCGCAACAACAGCCGAATGTCGGGGTAGATCATCATGTCCGCGGCTGAAAAACTCTCACCCACCACCCAGTCCGAGTGCGCCAGGCGCTGCTCGATCGTGCGCGCCTCGCCCGCGACGCGGTGCATCGCCGCGGCGATGCCGTCCCCGACCGTGCCCTCGTGTCGTTCGAGCAACCCCGTCACGATCTGCTTGAGCGGCGGCTCGGCGTAGGCCTGATACTCGCAGATCACGCGCATGATCACTCCGGCTTCCTGCGCATTGCGCCCGAAGATCGGCGGGTCGGGGTATTTGCGATCCAGGTAGTACAGGATGGCCAGCGATTCGAACACGACATAGTCATCATCGCGCAATACCGGCAGTTTGCCGCGAAAGTTCATCGCCAGCATTTGCGGCGACTGGTGCTCCTGGCGGTCAAAGTGCAGCAGGTGGCTCTCGTATCGCAGCGCTTTGAATTCGAGCGCGAGCGCGACGCGCCAGCATGGCGGGCTGCCGCTGCCCCAATAGAAATCAATGCTCATCCCCGCCCTTCGCCGCTCAGTACTGTGGTAGCCGATTGTAGCCACTCGTCCGCGGGTCGGGAACGCGCGCGGATGCGTGCGCGGACATTTACTTGTCTGATTGTTTTGCTATGGTGCGCCCCGTAAGCTGCGGGGCAGCGTGCGAGGATGATCACGATCGTGGCGCAACCGCTAATGGCGCGCAGCGCGCCGACCGGGCGATCCTGGAGCATCGAGGATTCGCTCGAGCTCTACAACGTGCCGGCCTGGGCCTGCGGTTACTTCTCGATCAACGAGGCCGGCCACGTCGTGGTGAGGCCGGACACCTCCGCCGCGCATGAGATCGATCTGCTCGAGGTCGTGCGGGGCCTGCAGGAGCGCGATCTGTCGGCGCCGGTCGTGGTGCGTTTCTCCGACATCCTGGCGCACCGGCTGCGCCATCTGCATGCGGCCTTCAGCCAGGCCATTGCCGAGAACGACTACCGCAACCGCTATACCGCGGTATACCCGATCAAGGTCAACCAGCAGCGCCTGGTGGTCGAAGAAGTGTTCCGTTACGGCAAGGAGTTTGGCTTCGGGCTCGAGGTCGGCTCCAAACCCGAGCTGCTCGCGGTCATGGCGATGACAGAGGCCTCCCCGGAGCGGCCCATCATCTGCAACGGCTTCAAGGACTCGAGCTATATCGAGGCGGTGATCCTGGCGACCAAGCTCGGACGCACCATCATACCGGTGATCGAGAACTTCTCAGAGCTCGAACTGCTGCTTCGGCACGCCGAGAACTACGGCGTGCGGCCGCAGCTGGGCGTCAGGGTCAAGCTCGCCAGCGAGGGCTCGGGCAGGTGGCGCGATTCGGCCGGAGAGAAGTCCAAGTTCGGATTGTTCATCACCGAGATTCTCGAGCTGCTCAACACCCTCAAGTCGCGCGACATGCAGGACTGCCTCAAGCTCATGCACTGCCATCCGGGCAGCCAGGTGCAGGACATTCGTCGCGTCAAGGAAGCGATCAACGAGCTCGCCCATGTCTATGCCGAGCTCAAGCTCATGGGCGCGGGCCTCGAGTACATCGACGTCGGCGGCGGCCTGGGCGTCGACTACGATGGCAGCGGCACCAACTTTCCCTCCTCGATCAACTACACGCTCAATGAATACGCGAGCGACGTGGTGTACCGCATCGGCAGCGTCTGCAACACGCGCAACGTGCCGCATCCACTGATCATCAGCGAGTCAGGCCGGGCAATCGCGGCGCATCACAGCGTGCTGATCTTCAACGTCGTGGGACGCTCGGCGCTGGACCGCTTCGAGGTCAACGGCAGCGAGGCGCAGCAGTACGGCGGCGACCGGGCGCTGCCGCAGCCCGTGCGCGACCTGCTCGATGCCTATCGCAACATCGACGAGCGGCGGCTGGTCGAGTGCTATCACGATGCGCTCACGGCACGCGACCAGGTCTTGCAGATGTTCAATCTGGGCCTGCTGTCACTGGAGTTCCGTGGGCTGGCCGAGCGGCTTTACTGGGCCAGCTGCGCGCGCATCCGCGACTGTTGCCGGCGCCTGGAGCGCTTCCCGGAGGAGCTGGAGGATCTCGAGAACATATTGTCGGACACCTATTTCTGCAATTTTTCGATATTCCAGTCCCTGCCTGACAGCTGGGCGATCGAGCAGTTATTCCCGATCATGCCGATACACCGACTCGAGGAATTGCCCTCGCGCAAGGCGGTGCTGGCCGACATCACCTGCGACTCGGACGGCAAGATCGACCGCTTCGTCGGCCCGCGCGAGATCAAGCGCACGCTCGAAGTGCATGAACTGCGGCCCGGTGAGGAATACTTCCTGGCCGCCTTTCTGGTCGGCGCGTACCAGGAGACCCTCGGCGATCTGCACAACCTGTTCGGCGACACCAATGTCGTGCACATCAAATTGCACGATGAGGGCGGCTGGTGGATCGAGGAGAGCGTCAAGGGCGACACTGCCAACCGCGTGCTCGAATACATGGAATACGATGTGGCCGAACTCGCGCCGGCGCTGGCACGCGATTGCGAGCGCGCCGTGCGTGAAGGGCGCCTCAGCGTGGCTGAAAGCCAGGCGCTCAAGCGCTTCTACGAGAACGAGCTCAACGGCTACGCCTACCTCGAGCCCTAGACCGGGCGGCGCGGCCTCTTCAGGGGCCGCCTCACCACATATCCTTCAGGCGCGCGGCCACGTCCATCGCGCCGCTTCTGGCCTCATCCACGCCCGTGGCGGGTGCCAGCTGCGCGGCCTGATACACGGCCGGCGCCATGGCATTGAGCACTTTGTCGTTCATGAAGCGGCTGCGCCCGGCGTAGACGTGGGCATCGCCGCTCCTGGACTGCTGCGTGAGCGGAAACTTCAACGGCACGCACAATTGCAGCTCATTGCGCGCGCGCGTCATGGCCACGTACAGCAGCCGGCGCTCCTCCTCGATGAGCTCGCTGCGGCCGGTGGCGAACTCGGAAGGGAAGCTGCCATCGATGACATTGAGCACGTAGACCGTGTCCCATTCCATGCCCTTGGCCGAATGCACGGTCGAGAGCACGAGATAGTCCTCATCGAGCGACGGCGTGCCCGCAAGGTCGCTCGTGGCGTGCGGCGGATCGAGCGTGAGCTCCGTGATGAAGCGCTCGCGGCTCGGATACTGGCTGGAGAGCTGCTCGAATTGATCCAGATCCCCGAGCCGCGTGTGAACCTGCTCATACAGCCGCTGCAGGTGCGGCTGGTACCACTCGCGCACGAGCTGCACCTGCCCCGGCCAGGGCCGCTGCGGATCGGCGAGCGTGCGCAGCAACGTCACGAGCCGCTGGAAATCCATCGCTGTGGCCTGCGGCGGCGAGTAGGCCTTGAGCGCCTCGAGCGAGCCGGACTGGCTCTGCAGCAGTTCGATGCATTTGTGCGCATTGACCGGCCCCATCCCCGGCAGTAACTGCAGCGCGCGCCCGGCGGCCAGGGTATTGCGCGGATTGTCGGCCCAGCGCAGTACCGAGAGCATGTCTTTGATGTGCGCGGCCTCGAGAAACTTCAGGCCGCCGTATTTAACAAACGGGATATTGCGGCGCATGAGCTCCACTTCGAGCACGTCGCTGGCGCTGGCGTTGCGGAACAATACCGCCTGGCGCCGCAGCTCCACCCCCGCTTCGCGCCGCTGCAGCACCTGCGCGCATACATACTCGGCCTGGCCCTGCAGATCATCGAGCGTGACGTACAGCGGCCGGGCTCCCTGGCCGCGCGTCGAGAGCAGGTGCTTGCGAAACTGGCGCGGCGCCTCGGCCATGAGGGCATTGGCGAGGTCCAGCACGGCCTGGGTGGAGCGATAGTTCTGCGCCAGCGTGACGATCTCGGCGTTGGGCTTGAAGCGCTGCGGGAAAGTCAGAATATTCTCGATAGCCGCGGCACGGAACGAATAGATCGACTGCGCGTCATCGCCCACTACGGTGACTCCAGAGCCGTCGGGCTTCAGGGCCAGCAGAATGTCGTCCTGCAATTTGTTGGTGTCCTGATACTCATCGACCAGCACGTGATCGAAATTGCCGCTGACGGCCTGGGCGAGTCGCGGCTCGGCCATCATTATTTGCCAATAGAGCAGCAGATCATCGTAGTCGAGCAGCGCATGGTGTTGCTTGCGCTCGACGTAGCCGCGAAACAGGCGCCTGAGGTCCTCTTCCCATTCCCGGCACCAGGGGAATTGCTGCTCGAGCGCATCGCCCAGGCTCTTCTGCGTATTGACGCGCCAGGAGTAGATGGCAAGACAGGTGTCTTTGCGCGGGAAGCGCTGCTCCTTGGCGGCGAGGCCCAGCTGAGTACGGATCTCGTCGAGCAGATCGGCCGAATCGGCGCGGTCGATGACGGTGAAGCAGGGGTCGAGTTTCAGATGCCGTGCGTAATGGCGCAGCAGCCGGTTGCCGATTGAGTGATAGGTACCCGCCCAGATCAGGCGCTGCAGGATCGCCTGCGACCTGTTGCCGAGCGTATCGCTCGTGGCCTCGCGCACGATGTCATGCGAACGCCGGCGCATTTCCGCGGCGGCGCGGCGCGTGAAGGTCAGCAGCAGGACGCGCGACGGGTCGACGCCGTGCAATATCAGCTGGGCGACGCGATGCGCGATGGTGCTGGTCTTGCCAGTGCCGGCCCCGGCGATGACCAGCAATGGGCCGGCACGCCAGCCCTTCTCAGGCGTCGGCTCGCCGTAGGTGACGGCGTTGCGTTGTGCGGTGTTGAGGCGATCGAGGTGCGATACGGCGACCATCAGCGCGAATATAATGCACGCTGCGCACTCGTGGCGCGGGAACCCTTCACAAGCTGCAAAGCGCCAGGATCAGCGCCATGAGCATCGAACAAACGCGCACGGCGTTTCGCGGCCGTATCATCGTCGTGAACGTCGAGAGCGTACGTCTGCCCAATGGGCATCTGGCCGAGCTTGAGATCATCCATCATCCCGGCGGCGCGGCGGCCGTCGCGATCGACGCCCAGCGCCGAGCGTGCCTGATCCGGCAGTATCGACACGCCGCCGGCGGTTGGATCTGGGAACTGCCGGCCGGCAGACTCGAGCCCAGCGAGGCGCCTGCGCACACCGCCCGACGCGAATTGCTGGAAGAAACAGGCACCAGCGCCCAGAATTGGAGCTCGCTGGGTGTTTTCCTGAGCTCGCCGGGCGTTCTGACGGAAACGGTGCACCTGTACCTGGCGCAGGAGTTGCG
Source organism: Steroidobacteraceae bacterium (assembly GCA_049515055.1). Taxonomy (GTDB): domain Bacteria; phylum Pseudomonadota; class Gammaproteobacteria; order Steroidobacterales; family Steroidobacteraceae; genus FEN-1191. Next base: position 10,174 of record JBEKUL010000080.1, read on the forward strand.
ATCTGGCACAATAAACCGCGAGTTCGGCGAGGTGATCGAAGTGCACTGGATCGACTTGGAGGAGGCGTGCGCACGATCATTGAACGGGGATATCAACGACGGCAAAACAGCCGTGGGGCTGCTTCGCGCCCGCGAGGCGCTGCGCGCAGCACAACGCACTTGAGCCGCCGCCTGGCGGCGTGGCTATGGTGAGTAAACGCAAGACCGAAGACTCCGACAAGCCGAACACCAAGTCGGAGCGTGAAATCTCGCTCGAGGATACGGTCGCACAGAAGCTGCGCGGCGTGGCCAAGCGCACCCGTAGCGCTCAGTCCGGTTACAACCCTTATGACATGGTGCCCAAAGCTAGCGCTCCCAAAGAGGCGCCAAAGACGAAGACCGACCTGCGCAAACTCTCCGAGTGGATACGCCTCTCGCGCCAGGTGGCCGCACTCAAGAAGGGCAAGCCCGAGTAATTCAAGAGGCCGTTCGCGCCCCGGCGAAGGCCTAGCTGTGCTGCTGGATGTGCGTGACCTTGCGCTCGCGGCTCAAGCGATAGAAACGCCGCAGCTCCGCGAGGGTCTCGAGGCGCGCTGGCGCGGCCCGAGTCGAGAGCTGGCGCTCGAGTCGGCGACAGAAGCGGGCCGCATATTGATTGGCTTCCCGATACATAGCACTGCGCTCACCGGCCAGGCCCAGGTCAATACGAGCGCGCTCGAACAGCAGGCGGTGCAATTCGGACGGATAGCGCGCCGGATCCTGCGCGCGCAACAGCCACCAGCTGGTAACGTATTTATCGATTTCAGCCTGCAATTCGAGTTCGAGCAAGCTCACGCAGCGATCGTATCCGGCGTTCCAGGCCAGATACAAAAAGTGGCTGACACCCTCGAGCGCGGTCCAATAATCGGCCAGATTCCCGCCATGCAGCGCCTTGAGCGGATTGGCGAGCGCCAGGCGCTCGAGCAATTGCGGATCCAGGAACAGGCCGACCGCGGCCGCGCCATCCTCGTCGAGCACGAGCAGTTGCTCATCGGTAGCCGACTCGCGCACGGCCTGCGGCAGCCACTTGCGCTCGGTGATGAGGAAATCGTGGACGCGATACTGGGTCGGCAGGTCGTAGATGCCGCTGAGCAAATCCTGCAGTTGCTGCAAAACCGGGCTTGCTGAAGAGCCGTGCATCAGCGCCGGTCAGTTCGCAGCCAGCGCCACCGGCGTGGGTGCGACGCCGAGTCGCTGCAATAGTGCGCGTGCGCGCGGGCTGCCGGTCTTCAGCCATATCTCGTACAGCCGCAGGATGTCCGCGTGGGTGTAGTGGCGCGCCGAGTCGCTGATCTCACCGAGCGCATCGACCAGCGGCAGGAATTTGGCGGCCAGCTCCGCGTACACGCGACTGAGCACCTGCTGGCGGCCGCGGGCCAGCGCGCTCGCGAGCGTGCCGTAGGCGCGCCCACCCATCGCGATGTGATAGTCGATATCGATCAGTTTGCGCGCGAAGCTGTGCGCGAAGAATCCGGCGATGAATAGCGAAATGTCGCCGAGCCGCTGCAGCCCGCGCTCACGCGCCTGGGCGGTCGGCGCCTCGAGCGCCTCGCCGAGCATTTGCACCAGGGGCTTGAGCCGCGCACGACCGTCACTGGACTCGAACAGCTGCTCAGAGCGGGCGAACAGGGTGAGCAGATTGACGACGTACTGCTCGGTCTGATCCTCGACTGCCACGCGCTGGTGCGCCAGTGCACCATGCAGCGCGTCGTGGAAGTACTCGCGCAGATTGGCGACCGTCAATACAGCTTCGGCGTGCTCAGATGCTGGCATGAGTCATTCCTCGTAAATACGCGGCTTCGCATGCAGTTGTCTTGCAGTTGAACATGAGAAAGCGCTTCGCCTCATCGGACTGGATCACACTTACCCTACCTAAGGTTGTTGCAAAAACCCTGCCGCGTTGGCAGCTGACGTCGTGGAGTGCTAAAAACGCCTCGTTTTTGAGCATTCGCATGCGCACGGGATCATTCCACGCGCACAGGATCATTCCAAATGAGCGTGGCGGCCATCGGCCGATACCGGTGCGGGATGCAGGACTGGGCTGGCCGGCGAGCACCGCGCCGTGAAGCGAAGTCGGGCAGCGTCTCGAGGCTTTCAGAACCGGCTGCGCAGCCGTGTCGCGCGCAGCCCGATGCGCAGCGTCTTGGTGGCGAACAGTATCTCGCGCAAGAATAGTGCGAGTGCGCCGATGAAGCTCAGCATGGCGACGATGAACAGGATCGCGATCACGAGCCCCAGTCGAAAGTCGAGCAGTGTGCCGAGGAACAGCGTCACCACGACCAGGGATACGAGCAATGCGCACACCGTGCACAGCGCGATGGCGGCGCCCAGCAGGCGCGAGCGCCGCTCGAGCGTCTCGAGCCGGTGGTTGAGCTCACCGAGCTCGCTCTCATGCGTGCTGGCCTCGGCCTGCTCGAGTGCGCGCGCCCGATCCACCACCCGGGCCAGCCGGCTCGTCATGAGCGTCAGAGTGATGCCGACGCCCGAGAGCAGGAACACCGGAGCGACCGCGATTCGAACGACGTCACCGACCTCTGTGATCTGCGAACTTACGCCAAGGGCCATACTGCGCGCTCCGGTCGCGTCCCCATCAATTCTCGCCGCGCCGCTCGAAGCGATAGAACGGCTCGACCTCGCTGCCGGATAGCTCGACGAGACCCTCGGCACCGACCTGTTGCTCGATCAATGCGAGTCGATCGCCGTGCAATTCAAAGCGCTGCTCGATCAGCAGGCCCTCGGAGCGCGAGGCCGGATGGCAGGAATCGGATTTGCGGTGCGCCTCATAATCGCCGCCGACCTTATCGCTGCCAGCCTTGTTATCGCTGCCAGCCTTATTATCGCTGCCAGCCTTATTGCTGCCGACCTTGCTCCAGATCAGCTCGCAGCCGCTCAACTGCCGCAGATCCTGGGGCAGCAGCGACTGCAGCAGCTCGGGCTCTTCAGTCACATCGAACCAGCGCTGCGGCTCTTTGAATAGATAAATGCGCTGCTCGACATGCGGCACCTTGGTGCGCACCTCCTGCGCGCGACCGAGTACCCAGATGCGCTGCGAGAGCACGCGCTGCGGATCGTTGGCAGCGCTCTGGCGCACGTAAAAGACCGCCTTCCCGATCAGATCCGCGTCAGCTCTGACGATCACCAGATCCACCGCGGCGTGGGCCCCGGTCTTGCCTGCGCGCGCATCGGCACTGACCTGAGCCGCATTGTCATAGCGTCCGGGCAGCAGCTTCTGCAGCGCCGTGAACTGCGCATCCTCGGCTCTGGATTGAGCCATGCCGGCGCAGCCCTCAAGGCCGAGCGCCCCCAGAGCCAGCCCCAGGAGCGCCGGCATAGCAGCAGCTGAGCGCCGGCCCGCGTGCATGCTTTGTTCAGGCATCGAAATTCCGCCATTCCGCGCGATAGCCGCGCCCCAGCGTGATGATGCGCTCGAGCAGTGCCCGATAGTCAAGGCCCGCGGCGCGCGCGGACTCGGCGAAGTCCTCCTCGCCGGCGAGGTTAGGGTTGGCATTGGCCTCCAGCATGAAGAGGCTGCCGTCGCTTCGCATGCGAAAATCGATGCGCGCGTAGCCCGACAAATGCAGGGCGCGATAGATCCGGCGCGAGAGCCGGTCGAGCCGCTGCACGACCGCCGGTGGCAGCTCCTCAGCCGCGCGGGTCGTGATGTCATAGCGGCTTTGATAAGCCCGATCCCATTTGACCTTGCGCGTGGCAATGGCAGCCAGCGACTCGGGCAGGGAACCAAAGCGCATCTCCCATACCGGCAGGCGCATGAGCCGCTCATTGCCCAGCACCCCGACATACAGCTCGCGGCCTTCGATATATTCCTCGACCAATGCATCGGAGCCGATCTGTTCGTGCATGAACTGTACGCGCTCGCGCAGGTGCGCGACATCCTCGACCACCGAGGCCTGCGCGATGCCGAGCGATGCATCCTCGGTCGCCGACTTGACGAACAGCGGCAGGCGCAATCGACGCGGCACGACGAAGCGCTGGCCGCGGCGCACGACCGCGAACTGCGGTGTGGGTATGCGGTGGAACGCAAGCAACTGCTTGCACAGTACCTTGTCGCGTGAGAGCAGCAGCCCGCGTGGATTGCACCCGGTGTAGGGCGCGCGCATGAGCTCGAGAAAGGCGACCACGTGCTGATCGTAGGTCACGATGCCGTTGAATTCCTCGAGCAGGTTGAATACCACCTCGGGCTTCCACTCGAGCAGCGCCGCGCGCAATTCGGTGAGGGAATCCAGCACGCCGAGGGTGCGCACATGGTGCCCGGCCGCGCGCAGGGTCGAGACCACATCGTACTCGGTGCGCCACTCGGC
>JBEKUL010000081.1:0-14455 GCA_049515055.1 Steroidobacteraceae bacterium
GCCATGGGAAGCCGCGGCGTGTGTCGCGCTGCGCGCGTTGGCGCAGCGCCACGCATTCCATCATCTGCGCTTCGATATCCCCCAAGCCTGCGCTATCGCCATTGAAGCTCTCGAGGGTTCGGGATCGCTCCGCGTGTATGCGTGACAATACCGCGCGCAGCGTCTCGTGCAGGGTCTCGGGAGGATTGCCACGGATCACTGCCACGAGCGTGGCGAATGGCCCCTGCTCGGACCACAACCTGAGCTCTCCCAGCTGCATCGTATCGAGTCCCTGGTGACGGACGCCCGCAAATGAATCGCGCACGAAGTCCTGGATTGCCGCCAGCATGGACGAGACCAGCTGCGGATCCTGACTCGTCGCCTCTTTAGCCGCGACATGCAGGATCAATAGCCCGCTATGGCGATGGATCAGGAACACGTGCTCGACCTGGTAGACGAGCGTGTGCTTAAGCACCACTTCGGCGAACGATCGTCCGGTCCGCCAGGCCTCCCAGCGCCATCGAAGCCCTCGCCAGCTCAGGCTATGCTTGAGCGTCTCGTTGAGGGATTGGAATGTCTCGTCGACCGTTTCTCCGATCGACTTGCGAATCGCCGGAACGATGAGCGGATAAAGAACGTTGATCAGCGTACCGGGATCCTTACGGATGGAACTCTGCGTTGCCCGCTCCAGCGCCGGTGCCAACACTGGCCCCAGCCGCTCATCGCTGGAAGCATTCGCTATCGCCCCGTGCAGGACGCGACCGACCGCCGCCGCAAACTCCTCGGGATTTTCCACCACCTCGCGCAGCCGCGAGAGCACCTCGATCTCACGGCCAAACAGCAGCGTGCGCAATTGTTCGAGTCGCGGGTCCCGGGCGGGAATCTCGATGCCTTTACTGAGCCCTGGCTCGACGCTGCGCGCCAGCTCGGCCAGCAGGCTGGCGAGGTTTTTCCGGTCAATTCCTGCATCGCTCGGGCACAGGCGCAGCAGCCAATCGAGCGTAGCGGTGGAAGTGCTCACACCGCGTGCGATGAATCAGTTACCCGTCCAGCCGCGCGAAGCGTCGCCAGAGCCCTTTCCCAGGCCCTTCGAAGCACCGTCCTGGTTCAGGCACCTGGCAACCTCGAGGAAAAGCCCAGCGAGCAGATTGCGATCCAGCTTGACGTTACTGAGCTCAGTAAACATCTTTTCAATCGGCTGCTGAATCTCGACGCTCTTGCGCTTGATTTCCTCGCGCAGCGTCTGCGCCTCCTGCGTGAGGCGGTCTGCCATGTCTCGCTCGAGTTGACTCAGATGATCCGACAGCGCGCGAATGCGCTTCTCGAGCAACTGATTTTGCTCACGCAGCGTGCGTTCGATCTCCTTTTGAGCCTCGGCGCGCAAGTCCTTCTCTTCGCGGAATTGGCCCGCGAGCGACTCCACCTGCTTCTTCGCGTTTGATTCAAAGGAGCTCAGATTGCGCGCCGTCTCGGACTCGATGTCCTTGAAGCGCTGGAGAAATCGCTCCTCGAGCTTCGAGAAGCGGCGGTCATAATCCTGCATCTGATTGCCGAACAACAGGTCGCGGATCTTGTCCACGCCAACCGCGTCGCCGCCCGCCGGCGAGCCGTTGCCCAGCTGCGCGGTGGATCCGGAGTGAAGCGGCCCCTCTTGGGTATTCTCTGTGTTATCGGACACTTGCAATCTCCCGATTTGGTTTGGGGACGGGACTGGATATCGTGCTGCAACTTTGACACTACCCGGCGCGGGTGCGCAAGCCTTTACGGGCTTTTTGCGCGTCGCCATGAGCAGGGGCTAGCGCGCAGGATCCAAACTGACAAATTCTCGGGCTGCACTTACCGCTGGCGAGCGAGCCCCTGCATCGGGGCTGCGAAATAGGAGCGTGAGCTCGTTGCCGCCGGCTCTCCGAACGTGGTGCAGTGCATCGGTGAAATGACGCACGAGGCGAATTCCCCGGCCACCCACAGCCGCTTCGGCCAATGAACTGGGCAGCTCGGGCGATGCATAGGAGATTGGGTCGAACGGGATGCCGTCATCTTCGATGCGAATGATGACTTGCTCGCCTTGGCGCCAGCCGTGAATGCGCACGGTGCCCGCCGCGCCATTCGGATAGCCGTAGCAGATCAGGTTGGTAACGAGCTCAGTCACACATAAATCAATGCGATGCACGAGAGCCGGGGGCAGAACAAGCTCTGCCGCCAGCGCTTCGACCCAGCGCTCCAGCTTCGGCAGCTGATCAAGCTTTGCCTGCATCACGATCTGCGAGGACAGTTCAGTCGTCATCGGGCACCGACGTCCAGATAGATTTAATAATTGCAGTGGGAGCGGCGCAGGCGCGATCGTGTCAGGGAGAAGCAAACGCCCCTCGCGCCGCGTCAAAGTCGTGGACAATTGGAATGATCGTGTCAATCCCGGTAGCTCTGAGCACCTCTTCGACCTGATTGTTCGGCTTATAGAGCACCATGGAGCCGCCGCGCAGCTTCTGCGCCTTTGCATTGCTGACCAGCGTCCGGATCCCGATGGACGCAATAAAAGTTACGTTGGAGAGGTCGACCAGAATCTGTGCCTTACGCGTTGAGGCCAGCATCGTGAACTTCAGGTCGATCTGCTGGGTACCAATGATATCCATTCGACCGGAGAGGTTGATCCCGAGGACTCCGGAGTCCAGATCCTGAACCGCCAACTCCATGGTTGTTTCCTCTTGGCGCGCAAAACGCGGGTCCGAGCCGGTATTTGAGTTCGCATTATACCAGCGCTTTGCAGCGTGAACCTGCACCATGCCGACTCGGGAGCCCGCCTTTAACACAGTAATATGACAACATTGTGTCGCAGCGGTCGCGGCTCGTGCCCGCTACTGCACCAGGGCCGACCTGATTCGGTCCCTCTGTTTCTCATCCTCGTCAAACGCATTGAGTGTTACACCGGTGACTGAACCGTGTCCTCCCAGCGCGGAGCCGGTTACGCCTTTGTCGAATCGCGCTGCCTGCGTAACCAGGGCGGCCGCCGGCAGCGGAACGTAGCCCACGTTTGTCACATACTGGACGTTATCGGGCGCAAGATTGAAACGAACGAAGGCCTTGACCTCTGGGCGCGCGGCAGCCGCCCCGCTCACATAGAGAAAAAGTGGCCGCGAGAGAGGCTGATATGTCCCGTCTGCGACGGTCTGGGCGCTGGGCAATACGCACCCGTGACCGCTGTCGACAGCGACGAGCCTCAGCTCCTCTTTGTGTGCCTGATAGTAAGCGTAGCCGAAGTAACCGAGGCTATTGGGTTCACCCGCGACACCGCGCTCGATGACCGTATCGTCCTCGCTCTTCGTGTAATCGCCCCGGCTGCTGCTTTGAGTGCCCACAATTGCCAGGGTGAAATAGTCAAACGTACCGGAAGCCGTCCCGGGTCCGAATAGCATCAGAGGTTGGGCCGGAAAGCTCGCTCGGACCTGCTGCCATTGTCTGATCTTGCCCTCGGCCGCCGGCTCCCAGATGCTCTTGAGCTCCTGGATCGTGAGGCAATCGGCAAAGGAATTGCTGGCGTTGACCACGACCGAGAGGCTGTCGAATGCGATCGGCACCTCGATGTATTCGATGTCTCGGGCCTTGCATTGCGCGCTCTCAGCCGAGTCGATGGGACGCGATGCGTCAGCAATGTCGATCTGGCCAGCGCATAACTTTTCAAATCCACCACCGGTTCCTGAGAATTCAACGTCGATCTGTACGCCTGGGTTGTTCGCGCGAAACGCGTCAGCCATCGCTTTGGCGAGGGGCAGAACCGTGGCCGACCCGTCGATCGTCACCTTTCCGGTCAGAACGTCGGGGCCCTTCGATGCGTTGCATGCGGCGAGCGCGCCCGCAGAGGCTAAGACGATGATAGAGAAGTACCCAGGTGACCTCGGGGCATACATTAGTCTTCTCCCAGGTGAATCGGCAGGGGGTTCGAGTAATCCAATATTAGGTGTCGCCGTCGCGGATTGTAAAACGCTTCAATGTCATCGAGCACATCGGCTCAAGCTTCGCGGTGCGCGGCCAGGGTTCGCGGCTATTTCGCTTGGTGAACGACACTACGGGAGCGAGCCTGCGAATCGCGCTCGTGCAGATTTTCACACGCACAAGCGATCTGCAATCAGTTCCCAAGCAATGGGATCCAATATCAGAAAATAGATGGCGTATGCTACGATGCTGGCGTGGCGGGCGGGGCGCAGATGCAAGAAGTCTATCAAGAGCCTCAAATCTTAAGCGTCGGGCGCATGGGCCGCAAACGCTGGTTGGTTATGTTCTGCACGTTTATCGTCGCCGCTGTTTCGTATCTCGATCGCAGCAACATTTCCATCGCAGCGTCCTCGATGCAGCGAGAATTTCGCATTTCGGACGTGCAACTGGGCGCGCTGTTCAGCGCCTTCGCACTCGGTTATGCGCTTACGCAGCCCTTTGCAGGGCGAATGGCGGACCGCATCGGCGCGTGGCGCGCCATCGCCATTGGGCTCATTTGGTGGAGCGTCTGTACGGCGTTGCTGCCGATAGTCCCCATCGGGATTCGTGGCGCGCTCGGCGTGCTGATGGCGGTGCGCTTCCTGCTCGGCATAGGCGAGGCCGTCATTTTCCCGGCGAGCAATCGTCTCGTGGCAAGCTGGATTCCGACTAGCGAGCGCGGCTTGGCGAACGGCGTAATATTCGCGGGCGTAGGCGTGGGCGCCGGTATTGCTCCACCACTGATCACATTCGTGATGATCAGTTACGGCTGGCGCTGGGCATTCTGGCTGTGCGCGCTGATCGGGCTCGCGGTCTCCGGATTGTGGATGTTCCTGGTGCGCAACAGTCCTGCAGAATACAAGCACATCGGTGCAGCCGAGCTCGCCTATATCAACGCCGGCATTCCCGCCTCTTCCCTCGAGGTGCGGCGTTCGGTCAAGTGGCGCGAGTTGTTGCTCGACCGGCAGATACGAATATTGACGCTCAGTTATGCCTGCTACGGCTACGTCGCGTATATGTTCTTTACCTGGTTCTTCAAGTATCTGTCTGACGTTCGCGGCCTCAATCTGAAGTCCAGCGCGTTGTATGCAACCTTGCCGTTCATCGCCATGGCGATCGCCTCCTCTCTGGGCGGTTTGGTCTCCGATCGCTTGCTGGGCCTGATTGGCAAACGAGCCGCGCGCTGCGGCGTGGCCAGCGCGAGCCTGTTCGTGGCGGGCGTCTTCGTCTGGAGTGCAACCTCGGTTGCCGATCTGCGGCTTGCCGCAGTGGTGCTCGCAGGGGGAGCGGGAGCGCTGTATTTCGCGCAGAGCGCCTATTGGGCCATCAGCGCCGATATCGGCGGACCCTCGGCCGGCGTGGTCTCAGGCATCATGAATATGGGTCAAAGTCTGGGCGCGGTATTGACGGCAACTCTGACGCCCGTCGTTGCCGAGGCCTTCGGCTGGACAGCTTCGTTTATCGTTGCCGCGGGCGTTTGCTTCCTGGGCGCTCTGGCCTGGATGCTCATCGATCCATTTCATGCGCTGACGCCACGCACACCGTGACGATCTCGCATAACAACGGCGCTCGGCAAATTCACCCGATGATCACAGGCGCGAATTACTGCATATGAAAGCACGATCTGCTCGCATGAAGTCACTGCCATTCTCGATGGCGATGGTAGCTGCGCTGGCCACGCATGCAGTCCAGGGTATGGCGCCAGAGGCTGAGGCCCCGGCGATCAACGAGCCGGCTCAATTCGCGTCAACTTGCGCGCTGTGTCACGGCGGCGATGCGCAAGGCACCGACCGCGCCCCTGCACTGCTCAACAACCGCCAGCTACGCGTACTCAGCGAGAGCGATATCGCCGATATCATCAAAAACGGCCGCGGCAACATGCCGGCGTTTTCCAACCTGGCTCCCACCGACATACTGCAATTGGCGCACTTCGTGCGAGCGCTCAATGCGAGCGCCTTCGATATGAAGCCTGCCGGCGATCAGATGGCCGGGTCGAGCATCTTCTTCGGCAGCGGACGGTGCAGCGAATGCCATACTGCCAGGGGGCTGGGCGGCACGAACGGCCCCGATCTATCCGATAGCGGTCGACGCCTGACGCTGCGTGAGCTCAATCAGGCGCTGCAGCATCCAGAGGAATTGCACGTCGCCGGCTATGACATGCAAGCCGTCAGCTTGCGGGATGGAACGACACTGCGCGGTTTCGCCCGCCATCGCTCCTCCCACAGCATCGATCTGCAGACCCTCGATGGCCGTCTGCATCTATTGGACGAGAGCCAATACACGAAGATTGAAGCCGATCCGCGCCCCTTCATGCCAGCCTTCAGTGGAACTGCGGAGCAGTATCGCGACCTCCTCGCCTTTCTGAGCTCCCTCGATGGCGTGCACGTTGGCAGCAATTCGGCAGCGGTGGGGACCGTGCCGCCAGAGGCGATCCGCGCCATCGCGCACCCGAGTCCGGCCGATTGGCCCACGTATTCTGGCGACGTTCGGGGTAATCGCTACAGCTCGCTGAACGAGATTAACCAGCGCAACGTTTCATCATTGCGGCAGGCTTGGGTTCATCCGTTGCCGTACGATCCGCTTGAAACCACGCCCGTCGTCATAGACGCAGTCATGTACGTTACCGGGCCAAATCAGGTGTACGCGCTCGATGCTCGCACGGGCGGCGAGATCTGGCGCTACTCGCGCCCGCGCTCGGCTGCGGGCGGGATTTCCGGTGATGCCGCCAAGGGCGCGCAGCGCGGCGTCGCGGTTCTGGGCGATCGGGTGTTCTACATCACCGACAACGCGCATCTGATTTGCCTGCATCGGTTGACTGGAGCGCTGCTCTGGGACGTAGTCATGCCTGAGGATCCGGGGAAGTACGGGGGCACCTCTGCGCCGCTGATCGCCGGCGACCTGGTGATCGCCGGTGTCTCCGGCGGCGATGAAGGGGTGCGCGGATTCGTTGCAGCCTATCGGGCCACCAGCGGTGAGCTGGCCTGGCGCTTCTGGACGGTACCGAAGGCGGGCGAGGCCGCTGCTGCCACATGGCAAGGTGACGCCTCTCCTCAAGGCGGCACGACCTGGACGACGCCGAGCTACGATCCCGAGACCGGAGTGCTGTACGTCGGGGTTGGCAATCCATATCCGGATACGGATGGGGACAATCGCGGTGGCGATAACCTCTATACCGATTGCGACGTGGCACTGGATGCCAAGACCGGAAAGCTACTGTGGTACTTCCAGTTCACGCCGCATGATGTGCATGACTGGGACGCCAACCAGCCGCTGGTGCTGATCGACGCGCCGTTCCATGGACAGCAGCGCAAGCTGCTGCTGCACGCCAATCGCAACGGGTTCTTCTACGTGCTGGACCGCACGAGCGGCAAGTTTCTGCTGGCCTCGGCGTTAGTTCACAAATTGACCTGGGCGAGCGGCGTCGGGCCTGACGGTCGCCCGATCCTCCTGCCGAACAACGAAACTACTTTGGGGGGCGCCAAAACCTGCCCTGCCGTACGCGGCGCGACCAATTGGTATTCGACCTCGTACAGCCCATTGACCGGTCTGTACTACGTGATGACCGTGGAAGACTGCTCGTTGTATCGCAAGGCGCATGATGGGGGCTACGGCTTCATCAATGATCCGACCGATCTGGCGCACAAAGTTCTGCGCGCGCTATCGATCGACACTGGCAAGATCGTATGGGAGTTACCACTGCTGGGACACCCGGAATTGAACTACTCGGGGGTTCTAACCACCGCGAGCGGCCTGCTGTTTTTCGGGGAAAGTAGCGGGGAGTTCGCTGCGCTGGATGCCAAGACCGGCAAGTACCTGTGGCACTTCAATGCCAATCAGACATGGAAAGCCTCACCGATGACCTACGAGGTAGACGGTCATCAATACGTCGCAATTGCGTCCGGACCTAACATCCTTTCGTTCACTACTGCCCATTGAAGAGCGGGACTTACAGTGAGGTTTGCGCCATGAAGGATCAGTACAACGTTCGCGGCAACGCATCCAGGAAGGACACGCCGGATTTTTCGCGCCGGGATTTTCTATACGGCTCCGCCGTGGGTGCTGCATCGGCCGCGATGCTCAATCCCGCGCTGGCAGCAGCGCAATCGGTCGGCGTGAAGCAGGGCGATCTGCCCGACCTGACCATCAAAGAGGTCAAGGTGTATGTCACGGATATGACGAACATCCATCGCCTCAACGGTACCGAAACCGGTGAGCTCGTCTCTGTCGTCACGCACAGTGGCATCGAGGGCAATTACACAATCGGCAATCGCAATCACACCGTGGGCTGGCTGGACTGGGCGAAGGCCACGTTGGTGGGCAAGAGCGTTACTGATCTGCTGCCGACCCTGGCTTCAACCAGCGGCATGAAAGGACCAGGCGGGTTCGATGCCTCGTCTTTTGGTCGACCCGGCGCCGGAGGACGAACGCCGCCGGGTTTTGGCGCAGAGCCTCAGCGCCCCGGCGAAGGGCCGGCCTTCGGCGGCGCCGCGATCGCCGGCTCCGCACTGCAGACCCATGGAGGCGGGCTATGGCCGAATTACTACATTGCCGCAGCGGACGTGTGCCTCTGGGACATTCTCGGTAAGGCGGTAAACCGGCCCATCTACAAAATCCTCCAGGGAGGGGTCAATACCAGAGACCGCGTCATGGCCTACGCCAGTTCCAACCATCTGCCTGCGATTGAGGACTACGTCCCGGACGCGCTGAAGGCCAAGGAGCTCGGCTACAAGGGCTACAAGATACATCCCGGCCGCGGTCAGCACCGCACTGGACCGGAAATCCCGACGTACATCGGACACATGGAAGAAATCCGCGAAATTCGCAAGGCGGTCGGCGACGAATTCGTGCTGATGCATGACCCGGTGCAGATGTACAACCGATTCGAAGCCCTGACCGTCGGTCGACTGCTGGACGAGCTCGACTATCTGTGGTTCGAGGATCCTATCCGTACGATTGATGAGGAAGGTCTGATCGAGCTGGGGCAGAGGCTGCACTTGCCGATGCACGTGGGGGAGTTCCTGTACTCGATCGCCGACTACGCCGAGTACATCAAGCGCGATGCGCTTGGCGCAGTCCGATTGATCTCCGACAACGTCGGTGGCATATCCGGCTCGATGCGCGTGGGCCTGCTGGCCGACGCGCACGGCCTGGAGTGTGCGCCCCACAATTGGGGCAACGAGTACGACATGATGGTCGCGTTCCACCTCGAGCTGGCGCTACCCAGTGCCTACTGGTTCGAGGTGCCCCATCCGGTCGAGTACACGGACCGTCCCTACCTTAAGAACAAGTTTCGTATCGACAAGGACAGCTACATACTTGCGCCCACCGATCCGGGGCTGGGTCTGCCGATCGACCGCGCCGCGCTCGATAAGGTCACGAAGCAGATACTGCGTTAGCGAGTTCCTGCGTCGCGCCGGCTCGCGCGCAATCGCGCACTCAGTAGGTCAAACGGCCGCCGGAGGCGTCGAATACGGCACCCGTGGAAAAGCTGCACTCGCGACTGGCCAACCAGGCAACGAGCGCGCCGATTTCCTCAACCGTACCGAAGCGCCCCATCGGTATCTTGGAGAGCATGAAGTCTATGTGCGCCTGGCTCATCTGCTCGAAGATTGCGGTGCGCACGGCGGCTGGTGCGATCGCATTGACCACCACGCCGCTTTGAGCCAACTCCTTGCCGAGCGATTTGGTCAGCGCGATGACGGCGCCCTTCGATGTGGAATAGGCGGAGGCGTTGGGGTTGCCCTCCTTCCCCGCCACGGATGCAATGTTGACAATCCGCCCGTAGTGTTTGGAAACCATGTGCGGCACGATCGCACGGTTAACGTAAAAAACGCCGTTGACGTTAACATTCATCACTTCGCGCCAGGCTTCGGGCGGATAATCCACCAGTGGTACGTTAGGCCCGCTGATTCCGGCGCTGACAATCAGCACGTCGATGGCGCCAAAGTATTGAATCGTTTGCGCGGTTGCGCGTGCGACTGCAGCTTCGTCCGACTGGTCCATCACGAACTTGTGCGCGAACACGGAGCCGGCAGCCTCTAGTCCGGGACCGGAGATGTCCCAGCCGCTGACTTTGGCTCCTTCGGCCGCCAATCGCTGGGCAACGGCGAGACCAATACCTGAGGCTGCGCCCGTGACCACTGCCGTCTGGCCACGAAACCGCCCGTCAAATACCGGCATGAATCCGTTCCTCGAAGACCATAATTGAACTCGATTGTTGCACGGGGAATGCTGTATTCACTTTATTTCCCACTATCGCGCATACTATCTCATAAAATGATACTAAGCGATGACCTTGGGAGCGTCAATGCAGAAGTGGGCTCGCCGCATGCGGCCCGTAGTTTTTGCACCACGCGGTCAATGCGACCTTACTGCTGACGCGATCGGCAAATCGTCCATATCGTTAGTGCTGCGCGCCTAGCTCGGGCTCGGTTGATCAGGCGCCTGCTTGATCCATTTATAGACTCGCACCGAATTCCTCCAGAAGTACTTTTCTGCCGTCTGTCTGGACTTGGTGGAGAAGAAACGCTTCATGATCGCCACTTCCTCAGGGATCGTGGCAACGCCGTAGCTGTTGGGGTAGTCGGTTCCGAACATGACGCGGTCTTCACCGAATTCACCGAAAAGATATTCGAGCCTGGCGCGCAGAAACTCATAGTCCTTGACGATGACACCGTCCACCACCCGCGGGTGATAGACCTCCGTCAGCTTCACGAAGATATTAGGTCGGTCCGCCATCTCCTTCACCACCGCGTGATAATCGGCGTCGTTATCTGGATCGAAGGACGGAAGATGGTCCATGATGATCCGTAGATCCGGAATCGCGTCGGCCAACAGCACATTCGCACGCATCAAGTCCATGCTCGGATTTGCGGTGTCCAGCGCCAAGTCGGCCTGGGCCAGCAGCTTGAGGTTTGCGACCTGATCGGGCTGCAGAGCCACCTTGCCCTGGTCCGCGCTATAGAAGCGACTGGCGCGGATGGCTCGAAACAACGGATCCCGGTGAAAATGCGTCACGTATCGCCCGAAGTCAGACTGCGCCGGATTCAGCGTCCCGCACACGCCTACCATAATCGGGTTCGCCCGGCATTCTTCGAGATACCAAAGGTTATCGTCAATGAGCGGACTCGCTTCGACCACGATCGCACCGACGATTCCGGTCGGCCTGGCCAAGTCGCTATACATCGACGGCAGCGAAGGTTTGGACAGCGCTCGATACGCCTGAGATCCCATATACCCGGCGCCCAGCGGGCGCGTGTTATCGAACAGATGGATATGCGCGTCGATGATGGGAATGTGATCGACGCTTGGCGATTGCCCCAGCGCACCGCGGGACGCAAACGCAACTGCCGCCGCCGCGCCCGCGATGAATTCGCGGCGCTGGCTGTCCTTCGGAAAACGTTCAGGCTGACTCATGCTCAGTCCCTCCGACCATCAACCCCTGTCATGGTAACAGCTGCGCCGCCCGTCCCGAGGTGCGCGTCGGCTCGGTGATCGGCTAAACGCTAGTGGATTGCGCATTTCGATTTCCCCGATTGCTCGAAAAGCTTTAAGTCGATCGCCGCCGCCAACTTGCTATAGCCTGCGTCGTTGGGATGCAAATGATCACCACGCTGTAGAGTGGAGATGACGCTTTCCTGATGCCCGGGATCGCGCAGCGCCGCATCGAAATCGATGACGCCATCGAATGCATGGCTGCTGCGGATCCAGGCATTCACGGTCTGGCGCATCTGTTCGCCGTGAATATCGAAGTAATGCGAGTCTTCGAATGGCGTCAGCGTGGCGCCGATGATCGAAATGCAATGGACGTGCGCCCTTGCGATCAGTTGCCTGTAGGCGCCGATAATGTCGTCGGCTGTCACGGCTTCCTCCGGACGCATGTGGCTATAGCCGATGTCATTGATGCCCTCGAGCACGATCACCGTGCCGACCGCGGGAACGGACAGGACGTCTCTGTCGAAGCGGGCCAGTGCATTCGAGCCCGGATTGTCGTGCAACAGCCGATTGCTGTTGATTCCAGCATCGACCAGCGACCAGGCGCGCGTCTTGGGATTCCCAGCCAGCCGCTCCGCAAGGTTGTCCGGCCAGCCTTTGAACGCGTTCGGTGTGCTGCCAAATCCCTCCGTGATGGAGTCGCCCAACGCTACCACGGTGCGGCGCGCGGCGGGAGAGACAATGTCAATCTCGGAAACCAGCGCACCAGTGCGCTGAAGCTGGGCTCCTGACATGCGTTCTGCCGCGGTAAAGTTTCCGGTGGACGACACGTACGACTGTAATCGATGCGCCGGTGGCTTGGTAACTTCCGGCAGGTATACGCTGACGGCCAACTGGCTAAGCGCTGGAATCGTCCAGTCGACCGGATCGCTCAGCACAGGTGCACCAGCCGGTACAACTGTACTGGATGCGCCTGAAAAGGTCACGACATGATCGGACCCAAGCACACTCGTACCTTCTGGTCCGGCCAGCGCGACGTGCACCGATCCCAGCTGCATCGGCCGTTCACCAAACTCATTGCTGATCCGAATCCTCACGCGCGTGGCGGGGGCGGAGATCCTGGCGATCTGTCTTACCGTTACATTATCGAAGTTCGGCGGCGCCGAAGGTGCGCCGCCGGATGTCGGCGCCGTCGAGGGATTGGCAGCTACCGGCAGCGTCTCGGAAGTGGATGGGAAACCCCAGGCCCCGACCCAGAGGTCCTGATCCGCGGCCTTTGCAGTGCCGCTCAGAGCAAGCAGCGCGATGACGACTCGGCCAACAGATCGCCCTATGTAAGGCGGCCGCATGACAGACCAGCGCCTTGGCATATTTTCAGGATGTAGCATACAGTCCCGAAAAATGCGATGAACTGTGGCTCGCGGGAACATAGGCAATTGGAGACTGGCAGCCTGCGAGGCAGATGAGTTGATGGAGTCCTTCGACAGTATCAGCAGCTATCAGGCCGTGTGGAAGCGCGCGCCTGTGGTCCAAAAAGTAAAGGCGATCGACGCGGCGCTAAAGAGCGTGGTTCCGGCGCCAACGCTAGTGCGGCATCCAACATATGATACACTTGCGCCGACTCCCGTGAGAAGTGCGTTTGAACCCCGACTATCTCGGGTTAATGATTTCATGGCAGTTTTCCGGCTCTTGCGCCGGAGTCGCAACGACCCATTGTGAGAGTATTGAAATCATATAATGACTAGAACAAGAGCGGTCCACCGCAACGCGAAGACCTCCGCTGATCGCAATTCCGCGCCGACGCGCTTGGGCAGTCAGACGCTGTTTCGTGGTCTCGATGTCGTCGAAGTCGTGGCTGATGGCCCCGTCGCCCTGGCGGAGCTTGCCACGCGTTTGGGGCTCACGCGCAGCACGACGCATCGGCTGGCCTCGGCGCTGGTTGATCGGCGTTATCTGGCCTTTGCTCCGGGCATCGGCTACAGCCTCGGATCCAAGCTGCTTGAGCTGGGCTACAAGGTTCGCGACGAACTCGACCTGCGGCGCGTCGCCTCACCTCATCTCGAGCGCTTGGCGATGATCACGGATGACACGGTGCATCTGGGGGTTCTTGATCACGGTCGCGTCCAGTATCTGGAGAAGATTCCCGGTCGGCGGCGCATCTCCATAAGCTCGCGCATCGGCGAGCTACAGCCGGTTTGCTCCACGGGGCTTGGCAAGGCATTGGTACTTGATCACGGCGAGGAGCGTTGGGCAAATTTCTTTCGCGCCGAGAAAAACGTCCGGCAGCCCTTCTCCCAGGCTGAATGGATAGTGCGTATGCGCAATTATGCGCGCGCGGGTTACGCATTCGATCTGGAAGAGAACGAAGACCAGATCCGCTGCGTCGCCGCGCCGATCAGGGATGTCGGCGGTCGAATCGTCGCCGCGATCAGCGTCTCGAGCGCCGCGCAATACTTGAACGATCAGCGCATGCAGACGCTGTCGAAGGATGTAGTCGACACCGCGCGGCGCATCAGCCACGACCTCGGTTGGAGCCGAGAGGAGCCCGAAGCTCGCCTCCGGCGCCCAGTCCGCGAAGCTGCCGCAGCTCAGAAACCGATGAGGCAAATGCGGCGGCCAAAAGTGGCGTTGCTGAAACGGCGGGCGCGCTCGTAGCCGGTACTGCAGTCGCAGGTCGGCCGAAGCCTCCTCGCGCCGCGGAGGGCAAATGCGGGATGGACATATCCTATGACCACTTCGATCCCTGTCGCCTTCCCTCTCCTATTCCTGATGCCGAGATCGATATGAAATGCGCGAGGCATAACCGATGGTATGGCGCGCCTTCCGCCGCGGCCATGCTTCTATGGGCGCTGCGGCTCTCAGTAGCCTGTCTGCTGGTCTCACCTGCCATCGCTCTGGAACGGCCGGACGTCACCTTCAAGGTTTTCCAGTTCCCGCCGGATATGATCCCGAGAATCGACGGGAATACCGATGATTGGGCGATGGTGCCGGATAGCTACGCTATCGGAATGGATCAACTCGAGGATACCGAGGCGCCGGGCGGACACGGGACTGAGCGCGATCCGAAGGACCTCGA
>JBEKUL010000082.1:0-14405 GCA_049515055.1 Steroidobacteraceae bacterium
ACTAATCGTTCACGGCGATCAGGACATGCGATGCCTTGATCAGAGCCGTGCAGGGTCGGCCCACGGCCAGATCGAGTTCCCTGAGCGCCTCTTCGGTGATGATCGCCGTGAGCACGCGCTCGGCGCCGAGCTGCAGCTTCACTTCGCAGTTGACGCCGCCGCGTATGATCGCGCTGACGGTGCCATCGAGCCGATTGCGGGCGCTGATCCTGATGTCCTGATCCGGACTCAGCAGCACCATGCTCGCCTTGATCAGCGCCACGGCTTCGCGGCCCGGCTTCAGGCCCAGTTCCTCCACCGCCTCGTTGGTAATATTGGCGCACAGCTGCACGCCATCGCCCAAATCGAGTATCACGTCGGCGTTGATCGCGCCCTTGCGCACGGCCTTTACCGTGCCGTGAAACTGATTGCGCGCGCTGGTTTTCAGCATGCGCGCATTGCTCTCATTCCTCGACGCCATGGCCGATCTCTATGCCCAGGGAGCGCAGCTTGCGATAAAGGTGCGTGCGCTCCATATCGACGCGCTTGGCGAGCAGACCGACCTTGCCATTGCACAACATCAGCTGCTGTTGCAGGTAAGCGCGTTCGAAGTGCTCGCGCGCCTCGCGCAATGGCAGCGCCAGCAGGTCGTGCTTCACGAGGGGCTCGTCGGCCAGCGTCTGCGCCGAGAGCTCGCGTTCGACCTCCTCGAGCGCAATCTCCTCGGAGCCCGCGTTGAGCAGGAAACGGCGCGTGAGGTTGCGCAGCTCGCGTACATTGTCGGGCCAGGGGTAGTTGCGCAGCCGATTTTGCGCCGCGACGCTGAAGCGTCGAAAGTGCAGCCCCTCGGTCTCGGTCAGCACATCGACCGTATGACGCAGCAGCTCGGGCACGTCCTCCGCATAGTCGCGCAGCGCCGGAACGCGCACGAGCAATACCGAGAGCTGCGCATACAGATCGCGCCGAAACTCCTCGGCCATGACGCGGTTCATGATCGCCGGGCGCGCTGAGGCGATGATTCGCGTCTCGAGCGGCACCGGGTCCGCGCTGCCGCCAGGCAGGAAGCGGCCGCTTTCGAGCACGCCGCTGAGCAGGCGTTGCGCGGAAGAGGGCAGATCCTCGATGTCACCGAGGAACAATGTGCCGTGAGCGCCTTGCTCGATCAGGCCCGCTACTCCGGCCTGCGTGCCCAGCAGCACATCGGCGGCCGTGTCATCGCGCAGCGTGCGGCTGTCGAGCGCGACAAAGGCCGCCACTGCGGTCGGCCCGGATTGATGTACGAAGCGCGCGAGCTGCTCGCGATCCGTGCCCGACTCGCCGAGCAACAGCAGCGGCGCGCTATAGGCGGCCTGCCGCATGAGCTCGCTGCGCAGTTGCACGATGGCGCGGCTGCGCCCGACCGGGGCGGCGCGCTCCGTCGCGCCGGCACCGGCAATCTTGCCGTTTGGGCGCTTGGCACGCGCATCGAGCGCGCGCTCGACCGTGCGCAGCAGCTTCGCCAGCGACAATGGCTTCTCGACGAAATCGTAGGCGCCCAGCCGCGTCGCCTCGACCGCGGTCTCGACCGTGCCGTGACCCGACATCATGACCACGGGGCAACCGTTAGCGGGCTCGGCCGACCATTCCCGCAACAGCGTGATGCCGTCGGTATCGGGCATCCAGATATCGAGCAATACCAGGTCGTGCGTCGCGCGCGCGCGCGCGGCCCGCGCCTGTCCGGCGTCGGCGGCCACTTCGACCTCGTAGCCTTCTTCGCTCAGGATCTCCTGCAACAGCCGCCGGATGTCGGACTCATCATCCACGACCAGAATCTTGCCGACGCTCATGCTCGTTCCCTCCGCAGCTCCATGCGCCGCTCACTGCCTGCGAACAGGATACGGTCCTGGTCGCTAACCGGCAGAAAGACCAGCACTTTCGCACCACCTTCGGGCCGATTATCGGCTTCGATGCGGCCGCCGTGTTCTTCGACTATTCGCTTGACGATGGCCAGCCCGAGGCCAGTGCCGCGCGGTTTGCCCGTGACGTACGGGTCGAATACGCGGCCGAGTATCTCCTTTCTGAAGCCGGGGCCGTTGTCTCGCACAGAGATTACAGCGGTAGCAGCCCCTTCTGCACGCTGTTGTCGCGTACTGAGCTCGACGCAGCCGTCACGTACCCCGGCGAGCGCCTCGATGCCGTTGGTGATCAGGTTTGCCAGAATCTGGCGCACGCGGCCTCGGTCCGCCTCGATCTCGGGCAGCTCGGGGTCCAGCTCCAGGCGGATTTCGATGCTTGGGTCCTGCAGCCGGTAGAGCTCGGCGACCTCGGTGATGAGATGATTGAGGCTGAAATACGACAACTTCATGTCCGGCGCGCGCGCGTACTCGGAGAACGCGTTGACCATCTGCTTCATCGCATCGACCTGCTGCACGATCGTGTGCGTTGCGC
Source organism: Steroidobacteraceae bacterium (assembly GCA_049515055.1). Classification (GTDB taxonomy): domain Bacteria; phylum Pseudomonadota; class Gammaproteobacteria; order Steroidobacterales; family Steroidobacteraceae; genus FEN-1191. The sequence continues at coordinate 2,407 of JBEKUL010000082.1, forward strand.
GTTCGAGCACGCTCGCGTCCTCGGCGTTCATGCCGCCGAGCAATTTACGGCTCAGCCGTTCGGCCGACAGCTGAATCGGAGTCAACGGGTTCTTGATCTCATGCGCAAGGCGGCGCGCCACCTCGCCCCAGGCCGCATCGCGCTGCGCTGCCAGCAGCGCCGTGATGTCGTCGAACACGATCACGACACCGCCGCGCTCGCGCTCATCGGGCAATGGCGTGCACGCCCACAGCAGTACGCGCGCGCCGGCTTCCCCGGGCAGCGTGAGCTGCTCGCGCCATTCGTCCAGGCCCGATTGCAGGCGCGCACGCAGCTGCTCCAGAAATGTTGAAAAGCGCATATTGCCCTGGGCAAATTGCGCCAGGTTCGCGCCGGGGACCGCGGCGTCGAAACTGCCCCCGAGTATCGTGGCGGCCGACTGATTGGCGCTGTGCAGAAGCAGCTCGCGATCCGTGACGATGACGCCGGTAGAGAGGCGCGAGAGGATGATCGCGAGACGCTCGCGTTCGCGCTCGACCGCCTGGCGGCTGCGCATCGCCTCTTCGCTGGCGCGGCGCAGCCGCTTGGTCATGTCGTTGAAGGATTGGACCAGGAAGCCCATCTCGTCGCGCGAGGGCAAAGGCAGCCGGGTCGCGAAATCGCCCTTGCCCACCGCGCGCGTGCCGGCGATCAGATCCTGCACCGGTCGCGTCAGACGCTGCGCCGAAAAGATCGCGCCATAAATCGCCGCGAGCAACGTCAGCAGCACCACGAGCGTCAGCGTGAGCTGGAAGCTGACTTTCAACGGCTCGCGCACCGCCGACAGATCCCCGTACTGCGAGGAGGTGTGCTGCACGGCCTCGGCCAGCGCTGAGAGCTCCCGGGGCACGTCGTAATCGATCAGCACATAGCGGCGCCCTGCACGCGCGGAGACCGCATCGGCAATCGGCGCGGCCGTGACGATGGTGTACTGGCCGTTGGCCAGCGGGTTGAGGCTGACGTAGCTGCGCCCCGCGGCCACCTGCAGCGCCACGTCAGGCGGCGGCGCCGAGGGCTGCTGGGCCACGGGCGTATCGCTGCTCAGGGCCGCAGCGCGGCCATTGGCGTCGAACACCACGATCTGCGTGGCCTCGGTGGCCCGCCGCTCCTCATCCAGGCGCTGCAACAGTTCCGCACCGCGCAGTTCGCGCAGCGAGCGCGCAAAGATTTCGGTGCGGCGCGCCTGCTCGCGCAGGCGCAGATCCAGCGCCGAACGCGACAATACCAGCGCGTCGTTGAGGCCCTGCCTGATTTCGACGCGAAACCAGCTGTCGATGCCGCGATTGATGAAATCGAGCGAGAACAGATACACGATGATCAATGGCGCGATCACCAGCGCGCCGAAGATCACCACCGTGCGCATGGTCAGGCGCGAGCCCGGGCGATGATCGCGGAAGTCCCGATACAGATGCCAGAGCTTGCGTGCCAGCAGTACGCCCAGCGCCATCACGCCGCAGAGCGCAAGCAGCAGGATCCAGGGCTGCCACTGCGAGAAAAGAGTCGAGTTCTCGACGCTGCCTGCCAGCAATACCAGCGCGCCCACACCGGCGGCGATCGCCAGCGCGGTCAGCGCGCGCACGCCGACGTGTCTTAGAGCGTCAGCGTCCATGTGTACCATTCGCTGGTGCGATGCCAGTCATCGCTCCAGAACATCAGCGCTCGCATGGCATCGGACATGCGACCGCGTCGCACGCCGGCGCGCACCGCAACCTGCCAGGGCCCCTCGCCCTTGAGCTGTGAGGCGACCAGGATCGGCAGATCCTCGATGCGCCCGAGCCTCTCGAGGCCTTCCTCGAGCGTGGGCACGCTCTCCTGCTCCTCACCGCTCTCATTACGCAGTACATAGCGATCGGTGACGGCGTGGTAAGTCAGTTCGCGGCGCAGCGTCATATCGAGCAGATGGGCATTGAGCCAGAAGCGGCGGCGCCGGGAGAGGATCAGGTCCAGGTCAAAGGCCAGTGTCACGCCATCCTGCAATGCGCCGCGGATGAGCTCGTTGACCGGATACTGCACATGCGCGTTGAGCTGCAGCACGCCGCGGTCCACGACGATGAACGCCGATCGCACCTGAAAGTCGCCATCGAGCGGGCCGGCCGCCTGCCCCGGCGCGGTCGCCAACGGCCACGCCAGCACCCCGACGGCAATCCCGAGACTGATTCTGCGAAGCACGTTCCCCCTTGGACGACAGCCGCTTGGGCGTCGCGACGAGCAGCGCTCAGACCGCGCATCGCAATGGTGTTGCAATTAAGTCACGGTCAGACAAGCATAATAGAAGCCATCGCTGAGCGCCTCAGCGCCGGGCAGAAGCTGTACCCCCACGGCGCACCGCTGCCAGGGAACGCTCGCTGGGCCCATACCGGGCCCCAGCGGCTCGAGGTGCACGCTGCGTGCCCGGTTGTTGCAGCCCAGCACGGACTGTACGAGCGCCTCGTTCTCGGCGCGCAAAACCGAACAGGTCGAGTACAGCAGCCGCCCCCCGACTTTGAGCAGGCTCAGGCACTGCAGCAGCAGCCCGCGCTGCGTGGGCTCGAGCGCCGCGATGTCGGCCTCGCGGCGCAGCAGCTTGATGTCCGGATGCCGGCGAATCACGCCGGTGGCCGAACAGGGCACGTCCAGCACAATGCGATCGAACGGCACTGCGTCCCACCAGGACAGGTCCGAGCGCAGATCCGCACTGAGCACCCGGGCACGTCTGCCTAAGCGCTGCAGGTTCTGCTCGATCAAGCGGACGCGTGCGGCGTCGATGTCCACGGTCGTAAGCTCGATCGCTCCGTCGACCCCCTCGAGCACGGCGCCGGTCTTGCCGCCCGGGGCCGCGCAGGCATCGAGGATGCGCTCACCGGGCTGCGCCGCCAGCAGCGCGCTGGCGAGCTGTGCACCGGCATCCTGCACCGACACCACACCCTCGGCGAAGCCTGGAAGCCGCTCCACCGGTACGGGCTTTTCAAGCACCAGCGCGCTGTGCAGCCAGCGCACCGGCCGGGCGGCCAGTCCGTGCTCGCGTAATCGTTCAGCGTAGGCCTCCCTGCTCACGCGCGAGAGATCGACACGCAGGCTCATCGGCGGGTGCTCGTTATTGGCAGCCACGATCTGCTGCCAATGCTGCGGCCAGGATTCGCGCAGCGCGCGGAGCAGCCAGGCCGGATGCGCACTGGCGGCAGAGCTGTTCTGCAGGACGATGCCCAGCAGCGCTTCGCGCTCGCGCAGGTAGCGGCGCAGCAGCGCATTGATCATTCCCGCGGCACGGCCCTGCTGCAGCAGGCGGGCCGCATCCACTGCCGAGGAGACGGTGGCCTCGGGGGCATTGTTCGAGAAGTCCAGCTGGTGCAAGGCCGCCACCAGCAGGCTGCGAAGCATGGGGGCGAGGGCCTTGCCGGCCAGCAATTGCCCGATGATCGGCTCGAGCCGCGGGTACCAGCGCAGGCTCCCGAGCGTGACCGCTCGGACCGCGGCGCGCGGTGCGGGCGGCTCGGCCAGCGCGGCGAGCGCGAGCGCCTGGCCTGCCGAATGTCCAGCGAGCGCGACCGCACTCAGTGCTCTGGCGCTCTGCGCCAGCACCGCGGCGCCGATCCCGCTCGCGCCGGAGGCCTGCGCGCTCAATCGAGGCGCGCGCCTTCGAGCGCAGTGCCGGCGGCAAACTCGCTCGCGCTCATGATGCGCCGACCCGCAGGCTGCAGCCGGCTGACCGCGAGCAAGCCGCTGCCGCATTGCACCTGCAGTTGCCCGTGCCGCAGACCCAGTACCGTCGCGGGCGCGGCCGACGAGGCCGCGCTCGGATCCTGGGGCACCGCGGCGGCCTCCCAGATCCGCAATTGCCGCCCCTGCCAGTGCGTCTGCGCGACGGGCCAGGGATTGAAGGCACGCACCTGGCGCTCGATCTGCTCAGCGCTGCAGCGCCAGTCGATGCTGGCCTCGGCTTTGCCGATCTTCGCCGCGTAACTCGCGCCCTGCTGCGGTTGCGAACGGGGTCGTGCGCGGCCCGCCTCGAGCGCCTGGAGCGTCTCGAGCAGGAGCTGCGCGCCGAGCTGCGCAAGGCTCACCTGCAATTGTCCGGCGCTGGTGTGCGCTCCAATAGGGATGCTGCGCTGCTCGAGCACGGCGCCTGTGTCCAGTCCCGCATCCATCTGCATGATGGTGACACCGGTCTCGCGATCGCCGGCGAGGATCGCGCGTTGAATCGGGGCCGCGCCGCGCCAGCGTGGCAGCAGCGAGGCGTGAATGTTCAGACAGCCCAGCCGCGGCAGCTCGAGCACTGCGGGCGGCAGAATCAGTCCATACGCAACCACGACGAGCACATCGGCACCCCACGCAGCCAGCGCTGCACGTTCCGGCTCGCGAGCGAGCCGCGCGGGCTGCGACAGCGGCACTGCGAGCTCCACAGCGAGCTGCTTGACGGGGCTCGCCTTGAGCTCGCGACCGCGGCCCGCGGGCTTATCAGGCCGGGTAAGGACTCCAACGAGCTGATGGCCTGAGCCTGCGAGCGCACGCAATGCCGGTAGCGCGAACTCCGGCGTACCGGCGAAGGCGACGCGCAGCATCGATCATATGACGCGCGCGGCGGCGCGAGTGGAGGCGGCCGGCGCGCCGCTGGCGCGCTCACGGCGCTCCTTTTCGAGCTTGCGCCGGATGCGATGACGCTTGAGGCTCGAGAGATAATCGACGAACAATTTGCCCGACAGGTGATCCAGTTCGTGCTGCAGGCACACGGCCTCGAGGCCTTCGAGCTCGCGCTCGAACACGCCTCCATCCGCGCTGTGCGCCCTGACCCGTACGCGCGCGGCGCGCTCGATCTCATCGAACACGTTAGGCACCGACAGGCACCCCTCCTCAGTGATCGCGACACCGTCGCGAGCCAGGATCTGCGGGTTGATGTACACCTGCGGCTGCTTCCTGTCGGCGCTGGTATCCATGACCAGCAGCGAGCGATGCACATCGACCTGCGTGGCCGCAAGCCCTATGCCCGGGGCGGCGTACATGGTCTCGAACATATCGGCGATGAGCTGCCTGAGCCCGGCATCGAACGAGAGCACCGCGGCTGCCTGGTTGCGCAGCCGCGGATCGGGGAATTCGAGTATGGGCAATCGGGCCATCGTGCACTCCGGTACTTAATCGTTGGGAAATGTGACAATATTTCAAGGTGGGCCAGATAACGTGCCGCGTGAACCAGTGCACAAAGTGCGCAAGGAAGGGTGTGCGTTTTCCCGCGCCAGAGTTTATAACAGCCAAGCGCCGCGCCCTACCTGGTCCCGAGAGGTTGCAGGGATGATTTTTAAACAGATTTTCAGCGCCCCCCACATTGTCACTGGCGGCGCGCGTCTGACGCTCATGGCGGCAATCGTGGCTGTGAGCGGCTGCGCATCCACGCGTCACGGCGCCCAGGAGCCTGCGAGCGCAGCGCCCCCGGCGGCCTCGGAAAGCGCCATGTCGGCAGCCGAACCCCAGACCGTCACCGAGGCGCTGGCATCTGCCCCCGCCGAGCCTGAGACCGAGACCGCGACCGCGACCGTCATCCCTGATGCCGGAGAGATGCTGCGGGTCGGGGCGCCGAAGAATTACGTGGTGCAGCGCGGCGATACGCTCTGGGGAATCGCCAACATGTTCCTGCGCGACCCCTGGCTCTGGCCCGAAATCTGGTACGTGAACCCGCAGATTGAAAATCCGCACCGGATCTATCCGGGCGACAGCGTACACCTCGCCTTGGCGCAGGATGGCCGCACGGAGCTGCAGATCGTGCGCGGCAGCCTCTCCTCGGCCGCGCGGCTCGAGCCATTGCTGCGCAGTCGGCCGCTCGACAGCGCCATCGCAACGATCCCGTACTCCGTCATCGCGGCATTCCTGGAGCGGCCCGGAGTGCTCTCGCGCGGTGAGGTCAAGTCCGCGCCCTACATCATGGCGCTGCGCGGCGAGCACGACGTCGCCGGCACCGGGGATGAGATTTATATCAAGAAGCTCGACGGTGAAACTGGCGCGCATTACAGCGTCATGCATGTTGATGAGCCGCTGCGCGATCCGGACAGCGGGCGCCGACTCGGCTACATGGCGATCTTTACCGGCACCGCGCAGCTCACGCGTCCGGGCTCCGTAGCGAAGGCGACGCTCACGCAGGCGGCTCGTGAGACCCTGCAGGGCGATGTGCTGGTCCCCGAAGAGGGCCTGGTCACGAGCGATTTCCTGCCGCATCCGCCGACCAGGCCGGTGTCGGGCCAGGTCATCGCGGTCGTCGAAGGTGAGGAGCTCGCGGGGCAATATGACGTCGTCGCGCTCAATCGCGGCTCGCGAGCCGGACTGGATCGCGGCACGATACTCACGGCCGATGAGATCCAGGCCCAGAGCCTGGATCTGTGCGCGCGCATCGAGGATCAAAGCACCTGCCTGTTTCACGTGAACCGATCGCTGCCGAGCGAGCCCAACGGCACATTGCTGGTGTTCAAGACCTATGAGGACATGAGCTACGCGCTGATCCTCAATGACGCCACGCCGATTCACGTCTACGACCGCGTTCGCAATCCCTGATTTGCGCAGCTTTGCGCGCGAAAGGCGCGCGCTGTCCAAGCGCTGAGCCCCTTATGCTCAGCGCTGCATGGACGCGCTGGCAATGCAACTGGTATTGGGCCGCGCCCGCGACCTCAGCGCGCAGCAACTGCAGGCTGCGATCGAGGCAACCGGCACGACGCCCGCAACATTCAGCGCATTGGCAACACTGTTGGGCGAGCGGCCCACTCTTCTAGAGTCTCTCGGGATACCCGCGGCGGCCAGTGCCTGGCTGCATGCGCCGGATCAGGCGCTCGTTGACGCCGATCGTGCCTGGATCGAGCGCGAGCGCATCCAACTGATCGACGCGCTCTCGGCGCACTACCCGCCGCTGCTCGCACAATGCCCGGCAGCTCCGGTGCTGCTCTATGTTCGAGGCGATGTAGCGAGCTTGCGTGCCGCGCAACTCGCGATCGTGGGCGCGCGCAGCCCGACCGCGCCCGCGCGGCTCAGCGCCACGCGCTTCGCGCAGTCTCTGGCGCGCGGCGGACTGACGATCACGAGCGGGCTTGCCCTTGGCATCGATGCCGCGGGCCACGAGGGCGCGCTCGCCGCCGGCGGCCGCACCGTGGCCGTGCTCGGCACGGGGCTGGATCAGATTTATCCGCCGCAGCACGTCGCATTGGCCGCTCGCATCGGCGAGCAGGGAGCGCTGGTGAGCGAATTTCCCCGTGGTACGGCGCCTTTGCGCTGCAATTTCCCGCGCCGCAACCGCATCATCAGCGGCCTGAGCCTGGGCACATTTGTCGTCGAGGCCGCGCACCACAGCGGCTCCCTGATCACGGCTCGGCTCGCGGCCGAACAGGGCCGGGAGGTGTTCGCCATGCCCGGCTCCATCCACAATCCGCTCACGCGCGGCTGCCATGCGCTGATCCGCTCAGGCGCCAAACTGGTCGAAACCACACAGGATATTTTCGAGGAACTCGAATTTTCTCACCATAAACAAGAGCATAGCCAACGCGAAGGAGCTGGGATAAACCCCACATTCGACGCCGCCCGGTTGGACAAGAACCACAAAATCCTGTTAGATGCCCTCGGGTTCGAGCCGGCCAGCATCGATTCGCTGGTCGAACGAACCGGCCTCCCCATCCCGTCCGTCGTGTCCATGTTGTTGAATTTAGAGCTCCAAGGCGCGATCGGAACCCACTGCGGGGGGCGCTACGTACGCCTTTGAGGCGCTCGCTTACGTAAGACCGATCGCAGCGTTGGACCGATTCAATGATGGACCACAGCGTATTTGACATTCTGATCTACGTCTTCGACCGCTATGTGCTCGAGGAGCTGCCCGCGAGCGCTGAGCGCGAGACGCTGGTGCGCGACCTGGAGAGCGCCGGTTTTGGCGGCGCTACGGTCGAGCGCGCGCTCGACTGGCTCGCGGATCTGGCCGAAGTGCGCGAGCGCCCAAACCTGCACGGCAATGGCGCTGTGCGCCTCTACGCCGCGCAGGAGCTCGCGCGCCTGGACGTGCAGTGCCGCGGCCTGCTGGCATCGCTCGAGGCCGCCGGCATCCTCTCGCCGAGTCAGCGCGAGATCGTGATCGATCGACTGCTGGCACTCGACACCGAGGAGCTGGACCTCGAGCAGGTCAAATGGGTCGTGCTGATGGTGCTCTCGAGCCAGCCCGGCCAGGAACACGCCTACGCCCGCATGGAAGACCTGGTATTCGATGTTCCACATCGCGCTCCACATTGAGGCCTTCGTCCCGAGGTCCTTGCAAGCATCCGCGGCTCGTCCGCGGTTTTTCGTTTTAGGCTCCCGCGCACAGGAATGCCATGGCTGAGAATCTGGTCATCGTTGAATCGCCGGCCAAGGCACGCACGATCAAGAAATACCTGGGCAGCGGATTCCAGGTGCTGGCCTCCTATGGGCACGTGCGCGATCTGGTGCCCAAGGAAGGCGCGGTCGATCCCGACGATGGCTTTCGCATGCATTACCAGCTGATCGAGCGCAACCAACGCCACCTCGAGGCGATTTCCAAGGCATTGCAGAAAGCACGCGCGCTGTATCTGGCAACCGATCCGGACCGCGAGGGGGAGGCCATTGCCTGGCACCTCTACGAGATCCTCAAGCAGCGCGGCGAGCTCAAACACCGCAAGGTGCACCGCGTCGTGTTCCACGAGATCACGCGCAATGCCATTCGCGCCGCGATCAGCGAGCCGCGCGAGCTCTCGCTCGATCTGGTCAATGCGCAACAGGCGCGCCGCGCGCTCGACTATCTGGTGGGTTTCAATCTCTCGCCGCTGCTGTGGAAGAAGGTACGGCGCGGGCTGTCGGCGGGCCGCGTACAGAGCCCGGCCTTGCGCATGATCTGCGAACGGGAGGACGCGATCGCCGCCTTCGTGCCGCAGGAATACTGGAGCATCGACTCGCAGGGCGAGCACTCAGAGCAGTCCTTTCCGCTCAAGCTGCTGGAATTTCACGGTCGCAAGGTCGAGCAGTTCAGTTTCACCAACGAGGCCGACGCGCACGCCGCGCAGCGCGCATTGACGGCCGCGGCGGGCCCGCAGCGCGCGCTGCAGGTCAGTGCGGTCGATCGCAAGCAGCGGCGGCGCAACCCCGCTCCGCCCTTCACGACCTCGACGCTGCAGCAGGAGGCCTCGCGCAAGCTGGGCTTCTCGGCCCAGCGCACGATGCGCCTGGCACAGCAGCTGTATGAGGGCGTTGACATCGGCGAGGGCAACGTCGGCCTGATCACCTATATGCGCACCGATTCGCTATCGCTGGCCGCTGAGGCGGTCCAGGAGATTCGTTCGGTCATCGAGCGTGTCTATGGCCGTGAAGCCGTGGCCGAGGAGGTTCGCGTCTACCGCACCAAATCGAAGAATGCCCAGGAAGCGCACGAGGCGATCCGCCCGACTTCAGCCGCGATCATTCCAGCCGATATCGAGCAGCGGCTGGAGCCCGATCAATTCAGGCTTTATGCGCTGATCTGGAAGCGGGCCGTTGCCTGCCAGATGGCTCCGGCCGTATTCGATACGGTGGCCGTGGATATGCTCGCAGGTCCCGACGGACCTGAGCGGCATGTGTTGCGCGCCAACGGCTCGACGCTGGTTACGCCCGGATATATTGCCGTCTATCAGGAGGGCCAGGACGAAGCCACCGAAGACGATGACGATCACGTGCTGCCGCCGATGAACAGCGGCGACACCGTGCGGCTGCTGCAGGTCACGCCGCAGCAGCATTTCACCGAGCCGCCGCCGCGCTATACCGAAGCCTCGCTGGTCAAGGCCCTCGAGGAGCACGGCATCGGCCGCCCCTCAACGTATGCCTCGATCATCTCGACGCTGCGCGATCGCGGCTACGCCGAGATCGACAATCGGCGCTTCACGGCCACCGACATCGGCAAGATCGTGTGCCGTTTCCTGACCGATCATTTTCGTACCTATGTGGATTACGGCTTCACGGCGGCGATGGAGGATGAGCTCGATGCAATCTCGCGCGGCGAGGAGCCCTGGACCGTGCCGTTGTCGAAGTTCTGGAAGCCGTTCATTCATCAGGTCGAGGACGTGCAGAAGAACGTCACGCGCGAGCAGGTGACCCAGGCGCGTGAATTGGGCCCTGATCCGGTGAGCGGGCGGCCCATGAGTGTGCGCATGGGCCGCTTTGGCCCGTTCGTGCAGATGGGCACCAAGGATGACGCGGAGAAGCCGCGCTTCGCCGGCCTGCGGCCCGGACAGAAGATGGACGCCATCACGCCTGAGCAGGCCCTCGCATTATTCGAGCTGCCGCGCACGCTGGGCCAGACGGCCGCGGGCGAGCCGATCGTCGCGAATGTCGGCCGCTTCGGTCCCTACATCAAATACGGCTCGAAGTACGTGTCGCTCAAGGACGATCCCTACACGGTTACGCTGGAGCACGCGCTCGAATGCATCCGCATCAAGCAGGAGGCCGACGCCAATCGCATCATTCGCGACTTCGAGATCGATGATATCCAGGTGCTCAATGGCCGTTACGGGCCGTATGTGAGCAACCGCGCGAAGAATGCCCGTGCACCCAAGGACCGCGACCCCAAGACCCTGACGCTGGAGGAATGCCGGGCGCTGCTCGAGGCCGCGCCGCAACGCTACCAGCGCGGCCGCGGGCGCTTTCGCGCCCGTACCGCGAGCCCTGCGCCGATCAGCGTCAATCCCCGGCCACGGCGAGCCGCGCGGCGTGGGAGCGCGGCAGGCACGGCACCCGCTGCCAGCGCAGCGCCCAATCTTGCGGCCAGGAGCGCCGCCCCGGTCAAGCTGGTACGCGCCGCCCCGACGCGTCCGAAGAAAAAGACCAAGCGCAAGACAGCCGCGAAGCGCGCTTCCAAGCCGGCAGCCAAAGGCAGCGTCAAGCCAGCCGCCGTCGCCGCGCGGGTGCGGCCCGCAACCAAGAAGGCCACCGGCGCCTGAGGCCTGCCCCCGAAGCAGAGCCGTTCGATGAAGTATCGACACAGCTTCCATGCCGGAAACTTCGCGGACGTGCACAAGCACGTGGCGCTGTGTGCGCTGTTGCAGGCGATGCAGCGCAAAGACAAGGGGTTTTTCTATCTTGATACGCATGCGGGAGCCGGCCGCTACGATCTGGCCAGTCCCGACACGCATCATGGCGCGGAGGCCAGACACGGCCTGACGCCGCTGCTGGCCGCGGCGCCCCAGTTGCAGAGCGAGGAATTGCGCACCTATTGCCAGGCCGTCGAGGGGCTGCGGCGCAGCCTCGGCAATCCCGATGCCTGTCCGGGCTCCCCATGGCTCGCCGGCCATCTATTGCGATTGCAGGACCGCGGGCTGTGTTGCGAGCTGCTGCCGGCCGAATGCCGAGCCCTTGAGCGTGCGCTGGGCGGACTGCGGCGCATGAGCGTGGAGTGCACCGACGGATTCGAGCGTCTGCGCAGCGTGCTGCCGCCACATGAACGGCGCTGTCTGGTATTGATTGACCCGCCGTACGAAAACCCAGCCGCCGAGCTGGACCACTCATTGCAGTCGCTGCAGCTCATCTTCGCGCGCGCGGCCAATGCGGTGGTGGCGATGTGGTATCCGATCAAGGACGAGCGCACGCTCGTGGCGTGGCTGGCGCGCGCCGAGCGGCAGCTGCCGGCGAGCGCGGTAAGCCTGGAGCTGTGGCTGTATCCGCGCGATTCGCGCGTCGGACTGAACGGTTCGGGTATGCTGGTGGTCAATCCACCCTATCAGTTCGCCTCACGCGCGACGCTATGGCAGGACGAATTGCAATGCGTGCTGGACAAGACGCACCGCGGCGGCAGCGCGACCCGCGCGCTGGCCGGCGAGCTCGAAGCTCATGACGCCGGCCCCTGAACGCTATGCGGTGATCGGCCATCCCGTAGCGCACAGCCTCTCGCCCTGGATCCACGCTCAGTTCGCACAGCAAACCGGTCGGTCGCTGATTTACTCGACGATCGATGCGCCCAGCAGCGAGCTCGCGCTGCGTGTGCACGAATTCTTCGCGCAAGGCGGTTGCGG
>JBEKUL010000083.1:0-14208 GCA_049515055.1 Steroidobacteraceae bacterium
TTGCGAGCGCGACGCCGCAGGGATTGGCGTGCTTGACGATTACGCAGGCGGGCCCCTGGAACTCGCGCACGCATTCGATGGCGGTGTCGGCATCGGCGATGTTGTTATAGGACAGCTCTTTGCCCTGCAGCAGCTGCGCCGCGCTCACGCTGTTGCCACGCTGAGCGGGCCGGCGGTAGAAGGCGGCGCGCTGATGCGGGTTCTCGCCGTAACGCAGCTGCTGCTGCTTGTCGAAATACAGCGTCAGTTGATCGGGGAATTCGTCCTCGGCGTAATCCTCGCGCGACTGCAGATAGCTGGCGATCAGGCTGTCATAGCGCGCCGTATGCGCGAAGGCCTTGGCCGCCAAGCGCGCGCGCGTATCGATCGAGGTCGTGCCCAGAGCATCGATCTCGGCCAGCACTGCGGCGTAGTCGCCCGGATCGACCAGCACCGTGACGTCGGCATGATTCTTGGCCGCTGCGCGCAGCATGGCGGGGCCGCCGACATCGATATGCTCGATCGCCTCGGCGTAGCTGCACTCGGGCCGCGCGATCGCAGCGGCGAATGGGTACAGATTCACTACCAGCAGGTCGATGGCATCGATCCCGTGTGCGCGCATCGCCTCATCGTCGCGCCCGCGCCGGCCCAGCAGCGCGCCGTGCACGCGCGGATGCAGTGTCTTCAGACGCCCATCCATGAGCTCGGGAAAGCCGGTGTAGTCGGACAGCTCGCGCACCGGCAGCCCCTCGGCGCGCAGCGCACGTGCGGTGCCGCCGGTCGAGAGCAGCTCGATGCCATGGCGATGCAAGCCGGCTGCCAGAGCAGCGAGGCCAAGCTTGTCCGACACGGACAGCAACGCGCGGCGGATGGGCTCACTCATTGCAGCGAGGCCTCGGCCCCTTAAGAGCTGCGAGCGTCAATCCGACAGGCCGAACTCGCGCAGTTTCTTGCGTAGCGTGCCGCGATTGATGCCGAGGATCACGGCGGCACGGCTTTGATTGCCCGAGGCATAATCGAGCACCGCGCGAAACAGCGGCTCCTCGACCTCGCGCAATACCATGTCATACAAACGTGCGGGCCGATGGCCGTTCAGACTCGCGAAATAATCGTTGAGCGCGCGTTCGGTGTGGCTGCGCAGCGGCAGCTCCCTGTGGGCTTTGGCGCTGTTGGCTCTGATCATGTCCTGCCTGCCTGATCCACCAGATTTTTTGTTGGCCAAGCGCGGACCCGTCCGGCCCGTCCGGCTTCCCTAGTCAAACCTCGAATCATCCCCAGCATTCAAGCCGCGCTGAGCTGCGCCCAACGCTCGAGACCGCATCTTGCCGCCGCAAACTGCGAAGCGGAATCCTCGGCGAGCATCAGAGCTGGCCGCAGTGTTATCGCTTCGGGTAGTTGACGGCAATACCAACCAAGATGCTTGCGCGCCATTCGAACGCCCGTGTACTCGCCGTAGAATTCATACAGAGATTCGAGGTGCTGAAGAATGATCTCTGTCTTGCATGCGCGCAAGAGTGGCGCGGCGATATTTTGATTTGCGAGATACGCATTGACATCACGGAAAATCCATGGTGCACCCTGCGCAGCGCGTCCGACCATTACTCCTTCTGCACCGGTGAAATCAAGTACTGCACGCGCCTTTTGCGGCGAGTCGACATCGCCGTTGGCGAGCATCGGGATTCGCAGCTCACGGCGCGCGGCGCGCATGGTCTCGTATTCCGCGCTGCCGCGAAAGAAATCCGCGCGTGTGCGGCCATGCACGCTCAAGGCGACGATGCCACAGTTTTGCGCAAGTCTTGCAACCCGCGCGGCATTGCGCCGGCTCGGGTCCACTCCGGTGCGTATCTTGAGCGTGACGGGCACCGAAACCGCGCGCACCACGGCATTGAGGATGCGCTCGATCTGCGCCTCATCGGCCAGGAGGGCCGAGCCCGCCTCGCGTCGGCACACCTTCTTGGCCGGACAGCCCATGTTGATGTCTATGATCTGTGCGCCGAGCTCGACATTGATCTGCGCCGCACGCGCAAGCTCCGCGGGATCGGCGCCCACGAGTTGCACCACGCGCGGCTCGGGCTCCCCATCATGGTCCATGCGTCGGCGCGACTTGAGGCTATCCCACAGACGCTGATCGGCGCTGAGCATTTCCGCGGGTGCCAATGCGGCGCCGAAGCGGCGGCATAATTGACGAAACGGTCGATCGCTGACTCCGGCCATGGGCGCCAGCACGGCGCGGCCGGTGAGCTCGTAATGAGCAATGCGCATGTCAGGGAGCGAGCATCGGCGCGCGGGCCGTCACCGGTGTCGCATCGGCGGCGCAGCGCAGTGCGCCATTGCTGTCGCGCAGGCACACGTCGAGCTCGAAGCTGGCGCTCGCCGCATTCGGATCGCGCACGGCAATTTCGCTCTCGATGCGCTCATCGGGGCTCAGAAAAGCGCGCGCCGGCTGAGCCGCCGGCCAATACTCGCTGGGCGTGAGCTCGCGCATGGCGAGGCGTTTGCCGTAGCGGTCGAGCAATGTGAGGCGCACCAGCGGCACGGGCTGAGCCCGAGTCGCATGGTTGCTCACACTCATACGCACCCGGATGACCTGGCTGTCGGTCGGATCGGAGCTTGCGCCCTGCTGACGCACCTCGTAGGCAGCCAGGTCCCAATGCGCTTGCAGGGGCAAGCCGAGCGCAGCGTAGGCGTGCGTCAGCGGTGCGTTCCAGAACGGTGACATGGCGAGGCGCTCGCGCCAGTGATGCACGGCCTGCGCCGCAAGCAGCAGCAGCATGAGTGCGCTGAGCACGATCCAGGCCGACTGCGATTGTGGTGGCGAGTCTGGCTCGGGCGGCGCGAATTGCCCGGCGAGCGCCTGCGGGGAGCTCAGCGGCTCATTGGCCATGCGCCCGAGCCGTTCCGCCAGCGCCGCCATCTCGCTGTCGACCGACTCCTCGGGTACGTATTCCTCGGTTTGTGTAATGGCATCGCCTTCGAGCACGATGGTCTCGAAGGTGCCGGTGCCTTCGGCGTAATTAGATTCATTCTCGATCGCGCCCTCGCCCGGGGCGTCAGTCGCGGTGGCGGGCGAGGATTCAGCCGATGCTGCCGGCGCCTCGGTGATCTGCTCTGGCTCATCGGCAGCCTGCGTGCTCTGCTCGGCAGCATCGGCCACAGCGCCCGCATCCGCGTCGCTGAGCTCCTCGAACTGCACGGCCAGGATTTGGGAGGCGGTCGCCGGATCAGCCTGCTCGTGCCCCGAGGCTGGACTGTTTTCCTCCAACGGCTCCTCGCTGAGCGTCAACAGCGCGTTGAACACGTTGGCACAGCGCCCGCAGCGCACATAGCCCTGGCCCATGCGCAGATCGGCGCTCGTGAGCGCGAGAGTCAGAGTGCACTTGGGACAGACCGTGAACATGTCACCATCGCTTGCGCAAGCGTCGCGCCGTCGCGGCGTGCGTGATCATCAGACAGGCGCCGGGTGGCGCCGACCCCGCAACGCGACCCAGCCATCGCGCCGCGCATGGCATTTCATATCAAACCATGCCGCGTAGCGTGCCGCCACTTCGGGCTCGTCCTCGGCCAGGATACCGGCCAGCAGTACCTCGCCGCCCGGCACCACGAGCGCCGCCAGATCCGCACTCAGTGCCAACAGCGTGTGGCTCAGAATATTGGCCAGCAGTACCTCACAGCGCCGTGGTAATTGTGCGCGGCGCTCGCACAGTTGCAATCGCGCCTGAACGCCATTGTCGATCGCGTTCTCGCGCGTTGCGAGCAGGGCTTGCGCATCGATGTCGAATGCGTGCGCGTGCTGTGCGCCGAGCCTGAGCGCCGCGATCGCCAGTACGCCCGAGCCGCAGCCGTAGTCGATCACACGACGGCCCGCCAGTTCAGCGCCGTCGAGCCACTCCAGGCACATGGCGGTGGAAGGATGCGTCCCCGTGCCGAAGGCAAGACCGGGGTCCAGACGCACGACGATGGCCGCAGGGTGCGTGAGGCGCTCATGGCGCGGACAGATCCAGAGCCTGCGACCGAACCTCATGGGACGGAAATCCCGCAGCCACTCGCGCTCCCAGGCTCGATCGGGCAGCGCCTGGGCCTGCAGGTGCGAAGACTTCACACCCAGCGCGGCCGCGAGGAGCGCGAGCAGCGCGGGCTCGGCGAGCTCGGCCGGGTACAGGGCCTGCACGCGCGTGTTGGGCCACAGACGCACTTCCCCTGGCAGCGGCTCCAGTACCGTGCCGGCGCGAGCTGCGTGGATCGCAGCGGCCTCGCCGGCGTTCGCAGGCTCGTGCAGATCGCTGAATGTCACGCACAATGCACCTGATTCAAAGCAGGCCGCCTCGGCGCGCTGCGGGTTAAATCCGTTGAGCTCGAAGCTCACTGCCAGATAGGCCATGCGCGCGAAGGCTGCCGCGCCGACTCGCTACTTCAGGCCCAAACGACGCTCGAGATAATGAATATCGAGCCCGCCGCCCTGAAAGGCCGCATGCGCCAGGATTTCCTGATGCAAGGCCGTATTGGTCTTGATGCCCTCGACGACCAGTTCCGCGAGTGCATTGCGCATGCGCGCGATGGCCGTCTCGCGCGTGTCGCCATGCGCGATGAGCTTGCCGATCAATGAATCATAGTGAGGCGGCACGCTGTAGCCGGAATAAACGTGGCTGTCGACTCGTATGCCCGGGCCACCCGGCGGATGCCAGAGCCTGATCGGGCCGGGCGAAGGCATGAAGGTGCGCGCGTCCTCGGCATTGATCCGGCATTCGATCGCATGGCCGCGGATCTGCACGTCGGCCTGGCTGTAAGGCAGTTTCTCGCCGGCCGCGATGGTCAGCTGCGCCTTGACCAGATCGATCCCGGTAACCAGCTCGGTCACGGGGTGCTCGACCTGGATGCGGGTGTTCATCTCGATGAAGTAGAACTCGCCATCCTGGTACAGGAATTCGAGCGTGCCCGCGCCGCGATAACCCACCGCGCGGCAGGCGTCTACACAACGCTCGCCCATCTGGCGGCGCTGCTTGGACGTGATGCCCGGCGCCGGCGCCTCCTCGATCACTTTCTGCTGCCGGCGCTGCATCGAACAGTCGCGCTCGCCCAGACTGATCACATTGCCGTGGTGATCGGCCAGGATCTGAAATTCGATGTGCCGTGGCCGCTCGAGGAATTTCTCCATGTACACCGCATCGTTGGCGAAAGCTGCCATGGCCTCCGTCTTGGTCACGGCGATTGAGCTCAGCAGCGCGCCTTCGGCGTGCACTACGCGCATGCCGCGGCCGCCGCCGCCGCCGGAGGCCTTGATGATCACCGGGTAGCCGATCTCGCGCGCGATGCGCAGGTTCTGTTCGGGGCGCTCGCCGAGCGCACCATCCGAACCGGGCACGCAGGGCACCTTCTGGCCGCGCATCACGCTGATCGCGGAGACCTTATCGCCCATGAGGCGGATCGTTTCGGCCTTCGGCCCGATGAAGTTAAAGCCGCTCTTCTCCACGCGTTCGGCGAAGTCGGCGTTCTCGGACAGAAAGCCGTAGCCCGGGTGGATCGCGACCGAGTCGGTCACTTCCGCCGCGCTGATGATCGCCGGCATGTTCAGGTAGCTCAGTGCCGAGGGCGGCGGCCCGATGCAGACCGACTCGTCGGCCAGCAGCACATGCTTGAGGTTCGCGTCAGCGGTCGAATGCACGGCGACTGTCTTGACGCCCAGCTCGCGGCAGGCGCGCAGAATGCGCAGGGCGATTTCGCCACGATTGGCGATGACGATTTTTTCCATCATCGCCATTTCAGGGCTGGATTATGAACAGCGGCTGGCCGAACTCCACTGGTTCGCCATTCTTGATCAGTATGGCCTTTATCTTGCCCGCTTTTTCCGACTCGATCTGATTCATCATTTTCATGGCTTCGATGACGCACAGCACCTGCCCGACCTCGACCTCATCGCCGATCCCAACGAACGGCTTGGCGCCCGGGGCGGGGGCGGAGTAGTAGGTACCGACCATCGGTGCCGTGGCGACATGCTCCTCGGCGGCCGAGCGCGCCGGGCCACTGGCCGACTCGGGGCTGGAGGGCTGCGACTCCTGAAGCAATCCCGGGGCGCTGCTTGACGGCGCGGAGGGCGCTCGGGGTTGTGCCCATGGTTGACTGGGCATCACTCGGGCGATGCGCAGAGTCTCCTCGCCTTCCTTGATCTCGATCTCGGCAATGCCCGATTCCTCGAGCAGCTCGATCATTTTTTTGATTTTGCGAATATCCATTATCCAAAGACTCCTGAGTGCGCAGCGGCCCCCAACAGGCGCACCGAGCCGAAGAGCAGCCGCGCCGCCCCTGGGCCCTGAGATAAAATCCCACCCGCCGAAAGAATGTACCGAATTTGCGTCGATTTGCCTAATTTTTGGTCGAACTGCCCGGATCCTGCGTGGATCGTGCCGGCAATGCAGCGCGCTGCATGGCCAGTTCGCGCAGTCGTGACTGCACCTGTTCGCGTGCCTGGGGCAGCTCGATGCGACGCTCATCGAGCGCCTGGAGCTGGGCCAGGACAAAGTCTGCCTCGTCGCGGTGCAGCTCGCCGATCTTGACCGCGAGGATGTCGCCCTGGGCGTCAGCGAACACGGAAAAAGGCAGCACCGGCTCCATGCCAAAATGCTGCGCCGCGGCGAGACCCTCTTCCTCACCGACCAGCACCGGATACGCGATGTGCTGCCTGCGCATGAAGTCCTGCACGGCCTGGCGAAAATCAATCGCAATGCCGACGATCTGCAGCTTCTGGCTGCGATGGGAGCGAAGCAATTGCTCCAACAGCGGAATCTCGCGCCGGCAGGGCTCGCACCAGGTGGCCCAGAAGTTGATGATCAGCGGGCCGCCGACGAAGGAGCGCAGCGAGCGCGGGTGTCCGGCCAGATCCGGCAGTTCGAGCTGCGGTACGATGGCCGGCACCGGCGGCAATGGCGGTGGAATCGCATCCTCATCCGGTTGCGCCATCGCAGCGACCGGTGGGTGCATCGGCTGCGGCAGATGGGCGGACTGCCAGCGATAGCACAGGAAGCCGGCCGCCAGGCCCGCGGCCGCTACCGCCGCCATCGCACCGGCGCGTTGCCTTGTATTCATGCGCCCGACGGGGCGATTAACCGGCGAACGCCTGATGCAGCAGGGCGGCGAAGTCAGCGGCGTTCATGAAGCCCACGACGCGAAAGCGCTGCTGCTCATGTCCCTGCGCATCATAGAAGGCGATCGTCGGCGGCCCGAAGATGTGGAACTCGCGCAGCAGCGCCTGGTCTTCGGCGTTGTTGGCCGTGACGTTCGCGCGCAGCAGCCGCACCGACTGCAGTGCCTGGCGCACCCCCGGGTCGGTGAAGGTATAGCGCTCCATCTCTTTGCACGACACGCACCAGTCCGCGTCGATATCGAGCATTACGGCCTGGTGTGCCGTCGCCGCCGCCTGCACTTCCCGATGCAGATCGGCCAGCGTGCTCACGGCGCGAAACGGCAGCGCAGGCTCGCCTTGGCCTCGCCACTGCCAGGGATGCAGGGGATCGTTCGCGCCCTGCGCGGCGCCGAGCAGCAGCGCACCGGCGTAAAGGGCGGCCAGCAGCGCGCCGCCGCGTCGCAGCCACACACCGCCGCGCAAACCCCAGCACACCACGGCCGCTGCCAGCGCCGGTACGGCAAACAGCAGCAGCGAGACGCGCGGCGAGACGATGCGCGTGAGCATCCACGCGGCCATCGCTAGCATGAGCACGCCGAACAGGCGCTTGACCGCGTCCATCCAGGCCCCTGCGCGCGGCAACCAGCGTCCGGCTGAGCTGCCGACGATCAGCAAGGGCGCGCCCATGCCCAGACTCATTGCAAACAGCGCCGCTGCGCCGCGCGCGATATCCCCGCTCTGCCCGATCACCGCCAGCGTGGCGACCAGAGGCGGCGCCACGCAGGTCGTGACGATCAGCGCCGACAATGCGCCCATGATCGCCACGCCACCGAAATGTCCGGCGCGCTGCCGATTACTGAGCTCGGCAAGGCGCGTCTGCACGAAGGCAGGCATCTGCAGCGTATACAGACCAAACATCGACAGCGACATGGCGACAATCAGCGCCGCGAAACACACGATGATCCAGGGCTGCTGAAATGCAGCCTGTACCTGCTGGCCCGCCGCGGCAAAGGCCGCTCCGGTCGCGGTGTACGTCAGCGCCATCCCGAGCACATAGGTTAATGAGAGCGCAAACGCGCGCGCAGTGCTGACGTTGGCGCCCGCACCCGCAATCAAACCGGACAGGATCGGCACCATCGGCAGCACGCAGGGTGTGAACGCCAGCAACAGTCCCAGGCCGAAGAACGTGCCCAGAACGCCCAGCATGTTGCCGGAACGAATCAATGCGGCCAGCCGATCCTGCTCCGAGACGTACGCGGCAGCGCTCGGGCCGCTCGGGCTTGCTGCACCGGAGCCGCCTGCGCCCGGCAGCTGCAGCAGCAGCGTACGCGTGATTGGCGGATAGCACAGTCCGGCCTCGGCGCAACCCTGGTAGGTCACCTGCAGCGACAGCGCGCGCGCCGCGGCGGCCTGCCCGACGACGGGCACGCTGGCAATCAGCTCGTTGTGATAGACGACCTGCTTGCCGAAGTATTCGTCCGATTTGATCTCACCTGGCGGGAATTCAGGCGTGCCGGTCTGGCCGCGATCCTCGAGGATCTTGATTCGATCCCGATACAGGTAATAGCCCGGCGCGATGATCCAGTCCAGGCGCACATGCCCCGCATCAGGCGCGCTGGCGCTGAGGCGAAAGGCGAGCTCAGGGGGCAGGAAATCATCGTTGCGAGCGCTCTGGCGCGATTGATCCAGTACCGCGTCGAGCGCAGTGGCGCTGGCGGCCTGAACGCGGCCCGGGCAGGCCATCAATGCCAATGCTGCGGTCAGCAGAGCTATGAGACATAACGCAGCCCCCCGGCTGCGCGAGCGGCATGGCCGCGAATGATATAGATCCTTTGATATCAAATACTTAGATAGGCTCTGCGCCGGCTCTGCCTGCCGGGGCGCTCCATCTTGGGGATTTGGGGCTTGAATTTCCAAGCTTCGCCTATATGATTAGCAGCCAACGAGGGAGAGTGCTAACAGTACCAACCCTCCGGGGCGGCAACTGCGATGCAAGTGCCGTCGAGTGGATCAAACCAAGGTTAGTTTAATTTAAAGGAGTGGCGTCCATGAAGATTCGTCCTCTTCATGACCGTGTGATCGTCAAGCGCCTCGAAGAGACGCGCACGTCACCCGGCGGCATTGTGATTCCGGATACCGCAGCCGAGAAACCGATACAGGGTCGGATCATGGCGGTGGGCAAAGGCAAGATTCTCGAAGACGGCAAGGTCCGTCCGCTCGACGTCAAGGTCGGCGACAAGATTCTGTTCGGCAAATACAGCGGCACTGAAGTGAAAGTCGAAGGCGAAGACCTCGTGGTCATGCGCGAAGAAGACGTCATGGCCGTCATCGAAAGCAAGTAATTCCATCTGAGGACTACAGCAATGGCAGCCAAAGAAGTACGTTTCAGCGACGATGCCCGGCAACGCATGTTCCGGGGCGTCAACATCCTGGCCAACGCCGTCAAGGCGACGCTTGGCCCCAAAGGGCGCAACGCCGTGCTCGAGAAGAGCTTCGGCGCTCCGACCGTCACGAAGGACGGCGTCTCGGTCGCGAAAGAAATTGAGCTCAAGGACAAGTTCGAGAACATGGGCGCGCAGATGGTCAAGGAAGTCGCGTCCAACACCTCCGACGAGGCTGGTGACGGCACCACGACCGCGACTGTGCTCGCACAGGCGATCATCCGCGAAGGCCTGAAGGCCGTGGCGTCGGGTCGCAACCCGATGGACATCAAGCGCGGTATCGACAAGGCGGTGCTCGTGGCGACCGAGGAGCTGCGCAAGCTCAGCAAGCCCTGCAAGGACAGCAAGGCGATCGCGCAAGTCGGCACGATCTCGGCCAATGCCGATGAGAGCATCGGCAAGACCATCGCGGATGCGATGGAAAAGGTCGGCAAGGAAGGCGTCATTACGGTCGAAGAGGGTTCGGGTCTGGACAATGAGCTCGAGGTAGTCGAGGGCATGCAGTTCGATCGCGGTTACCTCTCGCCGTATTTCATCAACAACCAGGCCAGTCAGAGTACGGAGCTCGAGAAGCCCTATGTATTGCTGGTCGACAAGAAGATCAGCAACATCCGCGAGCTGCTGCCGGTGCTCGAAGGCATCGCGAAGGCGGGTCGCCCGCTGCTCGTGGTCGCCGAGGATGTCGAGGGCGAGGCCCTGGCGACTCTGGTGGTCAACAACATCCGCGGCATTCTGAAGGTCGCGGCCGTGAAGGCTCCGGGCTTCGGCGATCGTCGCAAGGCGATGCTGGCCGACATCGCGGTGCTGACCGGTGGCACGGTGATTTCGGACGAAGTCGGCCTGTCGCTCGAGAAGGTCACGCTGAACGATCTGGGTGAAGCCAAGAAGATCCTGGTGGAGAAGGAAAACACCACCATCATCGACGGACACGGCAAGCCCGCCGATATCAAGGCGCGCATCGAGTCGATTCGCCAGCAGATCGAGGAGGCGACTTCCGACTACGACAAGGAAAAATTGCAGGAGCGAGTTGCCAAACTCTCCGGCGGTGTCGCTTTGATCAAAGTCGGTGCTGCGACCGAGATCGAGATGAAGGAGAAGAAGGCACGCGTCGAAGATGCGCTGCACGCCACACGTGCGGCGGTCGAGGAAGGCGTGGTACCCGGCGGCGGCGTGGCACTGATCCGCGTGCTCAAGGGGCTCGATAAGCTCGAGGGCGCGAATGAGGACCAGACGGTCGGCATACGCATCCTGGCGCGCTCGATCGAGGAGCCACTGCGTCAGATCGTCGATAACGCGGGCGAGGACGCGGCGGTGGTGCTCAACCGTGTACGTGACGGCAAGGGCGCTTTTGGCTACAACGCTGCCACCGGCGAATACGGCGATATGGTCGAGGCCGGCATTCTGGATCCGACCAAGGTCACCCGTCTGGCGCTGCAGAACGCGGCTTCGGTCGCCGGTCTGTTGCTGACCACCGAGGTCATGGTTGCCGAGGCGCCGAAAGAGGAGTCCGAGCATGCGCACGGGCCTCCGGGCGGCGGCATGGGCGGCATGGATATGTAAGTCTCTTTACGCGCGCAGCCGGCAGACCTTAGGGTCCGCGGCTGCTGCCCGAACCAAGACCGGACGCAAGTCCGGTCTTTTTTTTCGCCCCGCGCACATTGCTAACCAACGGTAATGTACATGTAACGAATAGTTAACTTTACAAACAATAGCTGCGCGCTATACTTGCACTCAGGGCCGGCGTGGACGCCAGTTCGCGCAGCCCTAAAAGTCGCGGAACAATACCCCCCGTTTCCGCGCAATGCTTGAAGCCCCGCTCTGCGGGGCTTTTTTTTGCACCTTTTGCGCACCCGGGGCTCGCCGCTGCACCCGGAATGCACATTTGTGCGCGCGCCGGGGTTATTGCGGCATCATTACCCCGCCACACCCAGGGGTTCAAGCGAGTCTGATCACCCGTGTCGATCCACATTGCACTCAATCATGTGACCCATTACCGCTATGACCGGGCGGTGTCTGTGAGTGCTCAATTGGTGCGCTTGCGTCCGGCACCGCACTGTCGCACCCGCATTCTTTCTTATTCGCTAAAGGTGCTGCCGCGCAAGCACTTCATCAATTGGCAGCAGGACCCGCAGGCCAACTATCTCGCACGCCTGGTGTTCCCGCAGTCCATGCGCGAGTTTCGCGTCGAAGTGGACCTGGTGGCCGAGATGGCCGTGCTCAATCCCTTCGATTTCTTTCTCGAGCCGTACGCCGAGCAGGCGCCGTTCCAATACGAGAGCGGCGAGCTGCTCGAGCTCGCGCCGTTTCTGGTCAAGTCGCCCGCGGCGCCGGCCTTCGAGCAATATCTGCAGCGCATCCCGCGCGCGGCGATGCGCACGATCGATTTTCTGGTCGCCCTGAATCAGCGTGTGGCGCGCGACATCCGCTACCTGATCCGCATGGAGCCCGGTGTGCAGACGCCGGAGCAGACCTTGCAGCAGGCTGCCGGCTCGTGCCGCGATTCGGGCTGGCTGCTGGTGCAGCTGCTGCGTCACCTGGGTCTGGCCGCGCGCTTCGTCTCGGGCTATCTGATTCAGCTCAAACCCGATGTCAAGGCGCTGGATGGGCCCGTCGGGCCGGCGGCGGATTTCACCGACCTGCATGCCTGGTGTGAGGTGTATCTGCCGGGCGCAGGCTGGATTGGGCTCGATCCGACCTCGGGACTGCTCGCGGGCGAAGGCCATATCCCGCTCGCCTGCACGCCCGAGCCCTCCGCGGCCGCCCCAATCAGCGGCGCTGTCGAACACAGTGCGGTGCAGTTCGAACACCACATGTCAGTCACGCGCATCTGGGAGGCGCCGCGCGTGACCAAGCCATACACCGATGCGCAGTGGCTCGAGATCGAGCGGCTGGGAGCGAGCATAGACCGCGAGCTCGAGCGCTCCGAGGTGCGTCTGACGATGGGAGGTGAGCCCACTTTCGTCGCCAGCGACGATCCGGATGGCGAGGAATGGAACACCGCCGCGGTGGGGCCGAACAAGCGCCGTCTGGCCGCCGAGCTCTACCACCGGCTGCGAGATCGCTACGCGCCGCAGGGTCTGGTGCATTTTGGCCAGGGCAAATGGTATCCGGGGGAAGCCTTGCCGCGCTGGTCATTAAATTGCTTCTGGCGCCGCGACCGCGAGCCGATCTGGCGCGAGCGCGCGCTGATCGCCGATGAGACCCGCGATTATGGCGTCACCCCGGAGCGCGCCCGGTCATTCCTCGGCGGCGTCGCCGAGCGCCTGGGACTGGATGCACGGCATATCTTCGCGGCCTACGAGGACGTCTTTTACTACCTGTGGCGCGAGCGACGCCTGCCCATCAATGTCGATCCCCTGGACTCGCGGCTCGATGATCCGCTCGAGCGCGCCCGGCTCACGCGACTGTATTCGCAGGGACTCGAGCGCATCGCCGGCCATGTGCTGCCGATTGCACGTGCCGCAGACGGCAAGGGCTGGCAAAGCGGCTCCTGGTTCCTGCGCTCGGATCGATGCTACCTGCTTCCGGGCGATTCACCGCTGGGACTGCGCCTGCCGCTGGATTCGCAGCCCTGGGTCTCGGCGGCCGATTATCCGTACGTCTGGGCCCCGGATCCGATGCAGAGCTTTGCGCCATTGGCGCACTACGGGCAGGTGCGCGCGCAGTTGCCGCCCGCCGCTACCGTGGTGCCCGGACGCAGCGTGAATGCTGCGCCCGAACGGCCGCCGGCGTTGCGCGAATCGGCCGCTCGCATCACGCGCACGGCGCTGTGCGCCGAGCCGCGCAACGGCTTGCTGTACATATTCATGCCGCCGATAGAGCGCGCGCAGGACTATCTGCAGCTGGTCGCCGCGATCGAGGCGACGGCCGAGGCGCTGGCACAGCCGGTATTGCTGGAGGGTTACGAGCCGCCCAAAGATCCGGGGCTCGACTTCTTTCGCGTGACGCCGGACCCCGGTGTCATCGAGGTCAATGTTCAGCCATCCAGCAGCTGGCGCGAGCTGGTCGATGGTACGCAGTTCCTTTATGAAGCCGCGCATGCCTCGGGCCTGGCCACCGAAAAGTTCATGCTCGACGGCCGGCATACCGGGACGGGCGGCGGCAATCACTTCGTGCTCGGCGGGGCGACCCCCGCAGACTCGCCGTTCCTGCGCCGGCCGGATCTGCTCGCGAGCCTGCTCGCCTACTGGCACAACCACCCCTCGCTGTCTTATCTGTTCACGGGGCTGTTCATCGGCCCGAGCTCGCAGGCGCCTCGTATCGACGAGGCGCGCAACGACTCGCTCTACGAGCTGGAGCTCGCCCTGCGCCAGATGCCTGAGCCCGGCGCCTCGGTGCCACCGTGGCTTACGGACCGCTTACTGCGCAATCTGCTGATCGATGTGACCGGCAACACGCATCGCACCGAGTTCTGCATAGACAAACTCTACTCGCCGGACGGCCCGAACGGCCGGCTGGGGCTGCTGGAGTTGCGTGCCTTTGAGATGCCGCCGCATCAGCGCATGAGTCTCACGCAGCAATTGCTGCTGCGCTCATTGATTGCCCGCTTCTGGAAGCAACCCTATCGGCCCGCCAGGCTGGCGCGCTGGGGCGTAGAGCTGCATGATCGGTTCATGTTGCCGTATTTCGTCGAGCAGGATTTTCGCGATGTACTGACCGAGCAGCAGCGCGCCG
>JBEKUL010000084.1:0-14107 GCA_049515055.1 Steroidobacteraceae bacterium
AGGTTGTCGTATTATTCAGTCCATTCAGCGAGGATACCTATGGTAGATGCTGGCAGCCAAACAGCTTCGAGCGAAATCCCGACAGCACAGACTGCGGACCGCTTGCCGATTAACGTCGCATTTGCCAGCGATGACCGTGGGACCGTCGGTCTAGCGGTGGCCGTTCACTCGTTGCTGCGTCATACCAAACGTCTCGTCAACGTTTGGATTATTGAGGAGAGCATCGACTTCGCGACGCGTCGTCGACTAGAAGCAAGTTGGAGTGACTCACCAAACTTAACGAAAGTTACATTCATAGGACATACCGACTTGCCTATCAAGGTTCCAAGTTGGTGGGCGACCAATAACTGGCCTCTCGCTTCCTGTTATCGCTTCCAATTAGCCGAGGTACTCCCGCCAACAGTCCCTCGCTGCGTATACCTTGACATAGATGTGCTGGTTGGAACAGACATCGGAGTTCTCTACGACTTGGACATGAAGGGCTTTCCCGTCGCGATGGTTGATGGCTACATGAAAATCGAAGCTGATCGCCAGTACATTATCAGCATCGGTCTTGATCCCGAACATTATGGGAATCCTGGTGTGATGCTGATGGATATTAACGCCTGGCGGCGTGACAACCACACCACTGGCCTGATCAATCACGCGCGATCGATGAGAGCCGATCTTTGGTTTTTCGATCAGGACATGATTAATGCCTATTTCAAAGACCGTTTTCTGCTTCTAGATGGACGATGGAACAAGCGGGACGCTGCCGCCGCCCCCGACGGAATAATTCAACATTTTGCCGGCAACCCGAAACCCTGGCAGATGGCTCCCAACGAATCGACGCTCGCAGGCTTGGTCGCATGGCATCGAGCCCGCGCCGCAAACAGCTTTCAGCCAACCCCCGCCTCACCACTGCGCCGCCTAAGGCGCCGAATTGGTGTGGGCGTTGCCCGGCTTCAGCGTCGGCTGCGAAGCTCGGGGCGTCGCACCCATTAGGATACGCCACTGGAGTCTTTTGACGGCGTGGTCCTCAAATGAGGTCTCATGATGAAATCCTGGGCGCTCAGTAAATTTACCCCTGCTATTAGCTTCGGCGCTTGATTATCGACGTGTTGCATTCGAAGTCGGCTGGCTACGATTATTAGGTGCAGCTGCATCTCCATTCGAGCCAAATATTCTCCAATGCAGTTCCTCGGCCCAACGGAAAATGGAAGCATCGCCAATTCATCCCGTGGCGTAGATCGTAGCTCCTCGAAACGCTCCGGATTAAACTCATCGGGCGCTTCCCAAAGCCTTGGATTGCGTTGAATAAAATAGGGCGAGATATATATTTCCGTTCCAGCCGGCACAAAGTATTCTCCCAATTGGTCGTCATTGATTGCCCTGCGAGTCATCAGCCAGCCCGGGGGGTACAACCGAAGCGCCTCCTCGATTATTTGACGGCAATAGGCAAAGTTCTGCCAATTACTCGAAATCGGAGCATCACCGTTCGGGGGGCTTCTGAGCTCATTGGTGAGTCTGTTCTCCACCAGCGGACTATGCGACAACAGATACCAAGTCCAATTCAATGCACTGGCGGTGGTCTCATGTCCCGCAACGATCAGTGTCATTATCTCCTTTGCCAGCTGGGCGTTCGTCATGCCTTCGCCAGTTTCCCGATCTCGGGCTTGCATTAATACGCCTAAAAAATCCCCTGCGACCCGCTTTTCGCGCTGCCTTTTATTGGCAACATCGATGATAGTCTTGCCAAGTCCGGAAAATACGTGCGCGAATTCCATATCCCGCGATACTTCTTCTGTGACCACTTTGAAGACCGGTGCAACTTCGGAAAAGTCGTCGCCGAAAATTGTGAGCAGCACGATCTCGAGGATCATCGCACTAATATCGCGAGTAACATTAACAACCGAATTCGCAAGCGCGGCGGCCTCCCATCTCGCAAGCAAGCGGACGTTTGACGAAACTATAATGCTACTCAATCCATCCAGGGCGGTGCGGCTAAAGGCGGGCTGGATTAGCCGCCTTTGGCGTTTCCAAAGAGCGCCCTTACTAACCATTAGCCCGTTGCCGAGAAGCAGGCCAATGCGCTTTATGGCCTGACCTTTCGGGTAGTTGCGCCAAGCATTAAGTAGCACGTGCTCCGCGTATTTCGGAGTATTTATCGCGTAGACGTTGGCACCGTAAATCGATGCCCTGAAAATATCACCAAAGCGCTCAAACTGTTCGCCCATCCAGCGAAGAAGATCGTCGCTGGTGTTATATTGATCCGCGGGGCCACGCGGGATGGTTCGGGATTCTTTTGACACGCGGTCGCAATTTACAGTAGTGGCCGACCTGTAATCTATGGCGTTGCACCGCAACTGCCGTGACGCACGAGCGCTACAGTCAGGATGTAAGATGCCATAATTTATCTCGTCTGGCACGCGATCCGTCACGATGAGTCTCGGATTGTCGATTCGAGCGACCCCATCGGTAGGTCACGGACCATGGACCTTCGCTTCTCCGGTGTCCTTTCATCGCGGTCGCCTCATCATAGCTTGATTCGCAGCCCGGGGAATAATGCGAGAAGCAGGGCGCTGCCCACGTAGGACGTGAAACCAACACCTAAGGCAAAGGCCACTTTGTACATTTCGTATTTGGCGATAAGCATGCCTTTTGATTTTTGCAGCCATAGGTAGTAGATCCACGGCGGTAAACCGCTCAACGAAAGTCCGTATATAAATCCCAAGAAGCCCAAAAAGTGGTATCCAATGAGACTTCCAAGAATAATCCACGTCGTGCGCAGTACATTGCCGACTAAAATCACATGAAACTGTCCAGCACTGATGAGGAGATCCTCGGCCGGAGAAGCGAGCGCCAAAAGTACCGCGCGAATCGCGAGGGCTTGGAGGACGCTTCCTGCTTCGCTGTAGCGAGAGTCATAGAGCAAAGTTATTATCAAATGGGCCGCGCCGCTAATGGCGGCTGGCATTGCGAGGATGGCAGCGAAGAGCTTTGTGTTCTCGGTGTAGTACCGTCTTGCGGCAGTGTCGGGATGTTCCCGAAAATTGTGAGCACAACGTGGATACAGCACAGCCTGGCTAATTTTGCTTATCAGAGTTTCAATTGAGCCGGCGATGTTGCCAGCGAGGCCGTAGATACCGAGCAGGCGCAAATCAAATAGTCTAAGAAAGACGATCTTGTCAAATTGAGTTAAACCTAAAGTCAGGAAACTGGATGGCATCGTAAATTTTGAATAGACAAGTATTTCTCGTGCGGCCGCCAGATCGATGAATAATCGGGGTCTAAGCTGTGGATAGAAATGATAGCTTAGAACAGTCATGATCAGCCGATTGATAAGCATGCCGAATGCCATTCCCCAGAACGTATGGTACCGATAGCAATAGACAATGGAGAAGCTTGTGCTAAGCAACGACGCGGCCAATTCTGAGTACATTTGCAGACGTGCTTGCTTACGGCGAATCGCCAAGGCAAACGCCATGGACTCGAAGCCACCGATCAAGAACATTAGCGAGAAGACACGCAGCGGCACGATCAGGCTCGGCAAGTCATAGATCTTCGTCGCAATGAGTGGGGCGCACACGAACAATACTGCACCGCTCAACACGGCACGACTGAGCTGCATTGTCCAGGCGGTATTCAAGTAACGCGGCTTCTCGGCGTTCTTGTCACGCACTATGAAGAGGTTGACGTTGGTATCGAAAGTGTTGGCGATCACGTAAAGAACAGAAGCTAAGATCGTTATGATCCCGTATGCTTCCGGGAGCAAGACCCTGGTGAGGACCAGGCTGCTAACGAGCCGTATGAGCGCTTGTAACGAGAACGTGAACGCAGTGGCGAACAGATCGCCCCGAATGTTGACCGCTTTCAGTAGAGCCACTCAGCGTCAGTCCCGCAGTTTGTTGTGAGCGCCGACCGGGGCTAATTGGCGTTGCAGTGATCCGGTCAGACTTGCATAGGCAGTCGCAAGGCCCGCCAGCACGTAGAACATCTTCTCGGAGCCCAAAACAAAGCTGCTAGTATCGATCATGATGAGAGTGCCTACGATGCAAGCGATCAGACTAGCGCCAAACAAAGCGAGATCGGGATCGGACTGGGCCAGCTCTCTGGTGCGCGCGTAAACTCTTGCCGTTGCAAGCAGTATGAAGCTCAAAAAGCAAAATAGGCCAATTAGCCCATAACCTAGTGCTACGCCAACGTAAGTATTGACGATGTCAATGATCCCTTCCCCCTGTCGAAGATCCTCCATTTCAGGCCACGGCAATTGATCGCCAAAAAGTGGGTGCGCCCGAACCAGCGCCCAGCCTCGTTCCGCGAGCCGTTGACGGTAGGTAACATTGGCGTCCACGCTTCTGCCCATCACGGGTAAAACTTCGAGAATTCTGTCGCCCATAGGGGAGACCGCAATCAAACCCGCCAGAGCAAGGGCCAGTCCAGTGCCCTTTACAAGGCGGGACACCGGACGCGGGCTGCTGGCAAGAAATGTCAAATATACGGCCAGCGCACCCAGCCAGGGTCCACGGGAAAATGCGGCAAATAAGCCGCCCCAAAGCAAGAGCGTTCCTCCGATTCGTTGTATTACGTTTTGGACGTGAGACTTGAGATAAAGCCAAAAGCCGAACGCGACAGCCAGGAGGTAACCCAGGGACAACGCATGGCCGGCCGAAACCTGCGCGCGTACAGAATTGCCCCGTGTCAGGTAAAACCAAAAGCGGGAATCGCTTGTCCAGCGGCTCGCGATGTCAACGTAGAGCAACCAGTCTTTCGTACGCTCGAATATCGCGATCGCAGCCAGCACTGCGCAGGCAAGACAAAAAGTGGCAGCGGCATCCACGATCTTGCGCCGCGATTGGCAAGTTCGCGAGACGGTGAAGTACAGGAGGTAGGTGTCCAGGACGAATAGAATGGCCCGCCGTAGTGCGTTACTTGGAGAGTCCGGAATCACCAAATGATGCGAGAGATCCGGTGGAGTGTAAAGAACCACCTGGAGTACACCGAATGCGAGCAATAGAACATCCATCATCCCCAATCGCGCTGCGGTGGCCTTCTTTTGACTTTTTCGGTAGCGCATTGCGGCTGGCAACAGAACGCAGAACGCCAGCAGCCTGTAGTTGTCCATAGAAAACAGCCCATTGTTTCCTAAGAACGGAATGATGACACCGACCGGCGGTACGACATGGAACATCAACAAATACAGGGCTATCGGGTTAGAATCGTTGCGATTGGCCCATACGAGCATTGGAACAGCGACAATTGTATAGAGCCAAAAGGTCGGGCTTACAAAGCTCACGGCGGTTAAGACAAACCACACGAGCCGTCGCCGAGAGAAATCTTCGCTGCTGGTGAACCGCAGGGCGATCGGCCTAGCTAGATGAAATACTGTCGCCGCGAGCGCCAGAACGACGATCAGTTCTTTGATGCTAAGGAACATGACAGCTAATCATGGATCGTCATTCGTCGCCGCAATTCGCGGCGCTGATTCCGGTGAAGACGCAATCTATAAAGACCGACTGAACCTAATAATGTGGCTCTCGTCCAATTCCAGGAAATCGGCTGGGCGCAATCAGATGAAATTCTGCACGGAGTCAGACAACGTGGTAAGGACTGTATACAGGACGGCAGCGGTCCATTTGCTGCCACTCGTTTAACAACAACTGGACCTCAAGCGTGATGCATCGCGACCACATTGATTACTCGGCTCGCCGACTAACTGCGCATATAACTAGATAAGTCGGCGCAATCGCCGCGATATGATCGGCGGAAGAAAGTCGCTTGCAATATTTCGAATGCGCTGTTTGAGCGATAAAGTAAAGTCGTTTTCGTCTCGCGCTCGAAACAGCGTTGAATGTTCTCCGTTGAGCTCCTCAGGCGGGCGGCCATTACTAAAATAATAGAGCGCAAGCGACTTTCGCGTCATTCCGTCCGGACACTGCAACGGGTCGGGATGCCCGTGATAAGTGTAATCCGTCGTACCGAAAATCATGACGCGATTGAATACGGGAAGTACCTTGGCCCGACAATGACGCATCTCCCGGTCCCAAAGCTGAAGATGCCCTCCGTAATCCTCCTGCCATTCTTTGTTCAAATAGACCAATAAATTTAGGCGTCTGTCCAACCCGAAGTCACGATGCTTGTTAAAATCCGCGTGCACTCCAAGTTTCCCGCCCGGTAGGATTTGATGTAGCCCCCCTCCTTCGAAACCAGGATCCGGGATGAGATTCTTTATGCCGGTAACCTTGCTGAGAAACTCCAAGAATGTTATGGAATTCAGGTGATACATCAGGAGCCGCGTCGCTGGCCCAAAAGACGCCTCAGCAGCGGACGCAAGTTTGATTTCGTGCGCATTATCGAACTGTTGCCAACGAATCGCGCCGGGTCTAGGAAACTCGTCGAGCACTTGATCCAATATGCTCTGATCAAAAAAGTCATCGAAAACAATGTGCGGAAAGGGTTTTGCTCGCACATATTCCAAATTGGCCGTCGCGGCAAGATCTCTCATCCGACCTAGCGGAAGAAATCTGTCCACTGTCAGCTCGTTCAGCGCCTGCATCAGCTCTTCACCATGGATTTCAGAAGTATTTCGACTAAATCCTAGCCTACCAGATCTCATAATTGATATGGATTCACGCGCATTTTGTGAAATCAGTCGTGCAATGGAGCATCGATCTCCGATCCGGAGCACACGGTCATTCGTCGGAATCGGGCCGCCCGGCATCTTTCGTTGTGGCCGGGCATGTTGGAGTTTGCTTGGTTATGTGCGTCGCTACCCTTAGTGCATTGGCGGCAATGGTAAGACTGGGATTGACGGCGCCGCTTCGAGGCATGAACGATGCGTCGACCACGTAGAGGTTGTCGATATCATGTGTGCGGCAATTACGATCGAGCACATTGTGTGCCGGGTCGTCGCCAAAGCGGCATGTTCCGCAAGGATGCCCGTAATTCATATCCAGGCGCGGCGAAATTCGAACCACGCGCCATGGACGCACGCAGCGGGCAAACGCACTATACAGTCCTTGCGCCCGCCGTCGTAGATCGTCCGTGATGGTGTAGGTAAAACTTGCACCATCCGGTTCGTTCGGATCGAGGCTTATACGATTGTTCGGATTGGGATCGTCCTCGGTCATGCCCGCGAAGAGCCCAGCTTGGCCAAATATTGAAGTGCCGATGTGGGAGGGCGCTTTCACCAGAAGCGAGAGGAGCAATTCGTTGCGTAGACCCAGCCGCCGAAACTGATCCTTAAGGAAAGAAGATATCGTGCCTCGACCGGCGTCGAGACCCATGCTCTGCACGTAACCTAAACGCTGCCCCTCTTGAAGATAAAAATCGCGAACTGAAATCGATTTTTTTTGCCGGCCGCGCCGATCCAGGCGGCGAGGCGCCCAGATTGCGAAAATATCGGATGTGTGAAACATGAGATTCCGTCCGACCTGATCGGAGCTATTTGCAAGCCCGTTTGGCCAAAACTCGTTGGACGAGCGCAGTAAAAGTTGTGGGGAATGTAGCGCGCCTGCGGCGAGGACTACGATCTTAGCGGTGAGACTGAGTTCGCGCCCCTTGCAAAGTGCCCGCACGACCCGGATGCGATTTGAATCGGCTTCCAAAGATTGTACGTCGCAATGTTCGATGATTTTGCAATTGGGCAGGCGCAATGCCACGTCGACACACGCTGCTAAGGCGTCGGACTTGCAATTTCGAGTACATATAGTACCGATACACTCCTTGCATTGGGCGTCGTAGCGAATCGCTACATGAAGCGGTTCGGGGTGCAAGCCGTTTTCTCGCATTTGATCCATGAGCGCGCGGTCCCACTCGCTCATCCTCTGCATGATAGCCTCGGGCGGAACCTCATCAGCGCGAAACAGCTTCTCTGCCGCAATGTAATAGGGCAAAAAGTCCTTGAAACTGACGGGCCAAGGCCCCACTTGCGCGGCGCTTGTATGCAGCGCCGCGAAATCGCTCTCAGGCATGCGTTCCAGAGCTGCGGCGTAGTGAACAGAGGAGCCACCCAGGGCGCAGCCGACTGCGGCAAAAAACCGTCTATAGGTACCGTTGGCCTGTCGATGACTTACGCGATATGGCCACCAACCCCGCGCCAAGCGACGCTCCGGAGCGGTTTCCTCGGCGTCAGAATCGGGAGGTGAAACGCGGCCGCCTCTTTCCAGGAACAGAACGCTAAGTCCCTTTTGCGCCAGGGCGTTGCCGATCGTTGCCCCGCCAATGCCGGTGCCTACCACAATTACGTCCCATTCTATTGAGGTGTCGAGGCTGTTATTCGTCATCGGGCTGACACATCGAGGTACCGGTTATTGACGGTTCTATACATTTCGTTGCCGGCGGTTAGGAGGTACTCAAAACTGGAAGTAGAGAGGAGCTCGTGTCTGTCCATTCACCACCAACAGTTATCGAGTCGGAAGAGCTCGTTATTTCCGAGCAGGGGATTATTGGCTCGAGGCGGATTTTCGGTCGCGAGAATCGCCGAATAAAGTCACGTTGATTAACGGAACCACCCGCGGATGATTTGGGCGGAGATTCAAATTGTGCTGGCAAGCTATATCGATTCGGGCTTCGTGGCCCACTAGCAATCGATGCACCGAATGGCGGGCACCTGCCCCCATGCAACCCGAGCGTTACTGGCAGCCTGTTGGAGTGTGCCATACGGGCTTTCCCAGGACAACAAACCCGTCTCGACTTACATAGCAGAGGCGGCGGCAGGTCCTGGGGGAGCAGTAATAAGGCGATTGCCTGTATTCAAAGCTTGGATTGATTCACTAAAAATCCACGTAGTTTCGCATCCAAAGTCTTTACAATGGCGTAGCTGAATGCACCAGGAGCGCATGGGATGTCGGTCCGTTCCACTGTTACGATTCAATTCGAACAGGTCGCGCTCGCGCAGCATCGAAAGCTGGCGCGGCTATCTGATGATCTTAGGCTGCTGGACTCCGGTCTCGACTCGCTGAGTTTTGCGCTCATCGTGGCGCGTCTGGAAGACGCGCTGGGCTTCGACCCGTTCGATACGGACGAGGCCACCGTCTTTCCCGTGACCTTTGGTGACTTCGTACGTCTGTACGAGAATCACGCCAAATAGCCCGATGTGGCTTTGGGGATCCATGACCGGATCCGGGGCGCGACCCACGGGGACTCTGCACGGTTTGGGTGCCGAGGTCCCGCTGGCTAGACTCGCGCAGGCATCGTGCTTGGGCGGTCGGCTGGAAGAATTGCGCGGACGCGTGGTGATGCTCGCGATGCGCGACCAGTTGACAGCGGCGCTGGCGATGATCGAACTTGATGGTGTCGCGCAGCGCATGGTGCTGTGCCCGCCGGAGCTGTCGGCTGATCATGCATTGGCGGTGGCCCGTGAGTCTGGTGCGCAGGCCTGGCTCGGGGATGTGCCGGCTCCCGACGAGGCTGGTTTGGCGGTCAGTCTATCTGTCACCGCTGAGCCGCGGGCGTGCCGGGCCGGGCTCGAACGACGGCCTTCACACTTGACAGAATGGATCCTGCTGACTTCCGCCACCACGGGGGCGCCGAAGCTGGTTCAGCACACGCTCGCGAGCCTGACCAGCGCCTTCGCGCATGAGCCGCTTGCGTCAGGCACGGTGATCTGGAGCACGTTCTATGACATCCGTCGCTATGGGGGCCTGCAGATTTTTCTGCGCGCGCTCTATTGCGGCTCGATCGTGCTCTCCAACCCCTCGGAACGCGTGGCCGATTTCCTCGCGCGCGTGGGGGCGGCGGGCATCACACATATTTCGGGGACAGCTTCGCATTGGCGCAGGGCCCTCATGAGCGGTGCTTGTTCGAGCATGGTGCCTCGGTATGTGCGCTTGTCGGGGGAAATCGCGGATCAGGCGATTCTCGATGCGCTTCATGCCGCCTACCCGAATGCCAGCGTGGAACACGCCTTCGCCACCACCGAGGCCGGCCTCGCCTTCGA
Organism: Steroidobacteraceae bacterium; assembly: GCA_049515055.1. Taxonomy (GTDB): domain Bacteria; phylum Pseudomonadota; class Gammaproteobacteria; order Steroidobacterales; family Steroidobacteraceae; genus FEN-1191. The sequence continues at coordinate 9,920 of JBEKUL010000084.1, forward strand.
AGTCGGTGATGGTCTGGCGGGATTTCCGGCGAGTCTGGTCGGTGCGCCTGGGGCAAGCGTCGAGCTCAAGATCGCGGCGGGGACGCTGCGCGTGCGCTCAGCCGGTACAGCCATACGCTATTTGTCCGGCCAGACTACGAGCCTGCGCGACAGCGATGGCTTCGTCGACACAGGTGATCGGGTCGAGCTTCGCAATGGGCGCTATTATTTTTTGGGCCGCAGCGGCGGCGTCATCAACGTCGGAGGCCTCAAGGTGCACCCAGAGGAGGTCGAGGCTGTGATCAATTCCCACCCGCGGGTGCGCATGTCGCGAGTCATGGCGCGCCGCAGCCCGATTACGGGCGCGGTGGTCTCGGCCGAAATCGTCCTGGCCGATCTCGTCGGGGTACCCGCACCTGAGGATGTGCTCAAGCATGAGATCATCGAGCACTGCCAGAGGTCGCTGGCTTCTCACAAGGTGCCGGCGATCATCCGCTTCGTCGCATCTCTGGAGGTCTCCGCAGCCGGGAAATTAGTGCGGCCGAATGCTTAACGTCATCGTCACCGGCGCCAGCCGAGGAATAGGCCTGGCCATCGCCTCAACCCTGGCCGCCGAAGGCTATCGGGTGATTGCCATTGCGCGCACCGAATCGGAGCAGCTGCACTCTGCCATAGCGGCACTCGGGGCCACCACTCCCGCGTCGCGCGGTGCCTTGCACTATCGGCGCTTCGATTTCTCCGACATCAGCGGCATTGCTGAGCTCGTTAAGGGGTTGCGCCGGGAATTCGGGCCGCTATACGGGCTGGTCAACAATGTCGGGATGGGGACCGAGGGCGTGCTGTCGATGATGCGCGATGAACAGATCGAGCAACTGGTGCGGCTGAACACTATTTCGCCTATTGTCCTGTCCAAGTACGTGCTGCGCTCCATGATGGTCGAGCGGGCCGGCCGGATCGTCAATATCTCCTCGATTGTCAGCTCGACGGGTTACGTCGGGCTTTCCGCGTATGCGGCTACGAAGGCGTCCCTGGTCGGATTCACGCGCTCGCTTGCCCGTGAAGTCGGTCAGCTCGGCATCACGGTCAACGCGGTGGCGCCCGGATTCGCCGATACGGACATGACGCGCGACATGGAAGAGCACGAGCGCGCCAAGATTGCGCGTCGCAGCTCGCTGCGCCGATTGATCGAACCCGATGATGTGGCGGCAGCTGTGGTGTTCTTGCTGAGCGAGAAGGCCAGAAACATCACCGGCATCACCTTAACGGTGGACGCCGGCAGCACGGCGTAAAGGATTAGGCGCTGGCGGGAGTGAGCGCCTGTTCGAGTGATTTCGCAGCCGCAAGTGCGCTCGCTGGAACGTAGAGATTCGTAAGATCGTGTGTGCCTCGCATCTCGATCCAAGACACTAGCGTCTACATCCTCGGCGATAGTCGCACCAGACGCTAATGCGTCCGTCACGGTCATGCCAATCAGAGAGCTTGCGAACGGCCCATAATCCAGCAACCGCCCGACTACAGCTGTCTTGTAGACGACTAAACTTTGCGCAGCAGTTCACCAATCCGCTGGCGATTCCGCTAAGTCTGCGCCTCAGGTCACATGCGCGAGCGAATCCCAAATTGAAACAAGCGATAAGCGCGTAGAATCAACCTCTATACATCTGCAGAGAGGGGCAAGCGAGAGGCTTGATGGATCCGTTTATTCATTTGGGATGGCTGCCACACAAACGGGAGTGGACTGCAGAATTGGAGCGAGCGCGAGTGCTTCCGTCTAAGGAAGCGCTCAAAGCTTTTATCGAGCTTGCGCAACAGCGCATCGACTTCATTCAGACTGCGCGACTTGACCGTGCCGTGAAACAGATTACGGAGCAGGCACGCTTTGATATCGGCGCCGCGCGTACCGTGCGCCTTGCGCTGCTGGGATCCTCCACACTGACCCATCTGATTCCAGGGATCCGGGTCGGCGCATTGCGTCGCGGCATATGGGTAGATATCTACGAAGGCCCTTACGGCACGTATCGGCAGGAACTTCAAGACCCCACCTCGGGTCTGCACGCGTTTAGACCAGACGTTCTGCTGCTCTCGCTCGATGCGCACCATCTCGCTGGCGCCGAAAGCGTAACGGTGGAGGAGACGGTGAGCGGTATTGGTGACTGCTGGAAATTGGCGAAGGAGTCACTCGGCTGCGCCATTGTGCAACAGACTGTTCTGCCGGTCTTTCATCCGGTGCTTGGAAACAACGAGCACCGCTACGCGCAATCACGAATGACGATCGTATGTGAGCTAAATAAACGCCTCAGAGAACTGTCAGATTTCCAGGGCGCCCATCTGCTGGCTGTCGATGCGATTGCAGTACGTGATGGAGTCTCCGAATGGTATGACGAGGCACTCTGGCTTAGGTCCAAGCAGGAAATCCATCCGCGTGTCTCTCATGTGTATGGAGATCAGGTCGGCCGACTTCTTGGCGCGATTCGCGGTCGATCATACAAGTGCTTGGTCCTTGATCTCGACAATACGATCTGGGGTGGTGTGGTTGGGGATGATGGACTCACTGGTATCGCGCTTGGTCAGGGCAGTGCGGTGGGTGAGGCACATTTGGCATTTCAGAAGTACGCACTGGATCTGTCACGACGAGGCGTGATACTCGGTGTGTGCTCGAAGAATGACGAAGCCGCGGCACTTGAGGTGTTCGACCGGCATCCCGAAATGATATTGCGCCGGAAGGACATTGCTTGTTTTGTCGCCAATTGGGAGGACAAAGCTTCGAACCTGCGCCAGATCGCCCAACGTCTAAACATCGGCACGGACTCTCTGGTATTTGCCGATGACAATCCGTTCGAGAGAAATTTGATCCGACAGGAACTACCCGAAGTTGCAGTTCCGGAACTGCCGGAAGACCCGGCCTTCTACGCGGCCTGCATTGCCGCTGCAGGTTACTTTGAGGGCCTCAGCGTTACCAGTGAAGATAAGCAGCGCGCGAGCCAGTACCGTGAAAATACAGAACGAGAGTTACTGCGCGAATCCATTACTGACATAGACAAGTATCTTGCCAATTTAGGGATGGAGTTGCGCTGTGCGGCCTTCGACGCGATCGGCTTGCCTCGGATCGTCCAACTGATAAATAAGACGAATCAGTTCAATTTGACCACTCGACGCTACACGGATGCCGAGGTCCACGCAGTACTCACCGACGCATCCCGACTGCACCTGCAGTTTCGCCTTCTCGACCGATTCGGAGACAATGGCGTCATCGGCCTGGTGATTGGCAATCTCAACGCACAGCACGAGATCTTCCTCGATACTTGGTTGATGAGTTGCCGCGTGTTGGGACGACAGGTGGAAGTAGCGACCCTGAACGTGGTGGCCAGACGCGCAAGAATGATGGGTGCAATCGCTCTGATCGGGTGCTATCGCCCGAGCGCAAAGAACGCAATGGTTAAGGATCACTATCAGCGGTTAGGCTTTAGGCTGACGAATGAATCGAATGGCGAAACCACGTGGCGACTCGATCTCGAGGGGTACAGGCAGACTGAAACGACGATTACCATAGTTGAAGAAATCCAATGAATACAGCACAGATTTACCAACAACTCACGGATATATTCCACGAGGTGTTCGAGGACCAAACCGTCATACCGACGCCTGAGATGACCGCCAGTGACGTCGAGGAGTGGGATTCATTCAATCACATCAATTTGATGATTGCCATCGAGACGCGCTTCAAGATCAAGTTCAAAACAGCCGAGTTGGAGTCGCTTCATAACGTGGGTCATCTGGTCGAAATCATCGAAAAGAAGCTCGACGAGCCGTGAATCAAGGAGCATCAGTGGGCGAGGTCGTCCCTTCCGTTTCGAAATCTCGCCCCGATTGTCAGGTTGAAGGTCTCGCTACGGCGCGCACCAACTGTAGGGATCAGGTCTATGTGTTGGCGGTCGTCCTAATGCCGCTGTTGTTTCTACTGTCATCGATACCGATCGTACGGTCCGCTTCCTTTCCAGCGCTGTCAGGCGATCCATTTCTATTGAATCCGGACTATGCCTTTAGCTTGAAGCATGTTGATTGCGAAGTCGTGATTTTCGGAGATTCCACCGCAGTCACCGGTGTGGATCCGCTAACGGTACACGGCGTGACGAACTTGAAGACCTGCAATATTGGACAGTCGCGAAGCGCTTTGGAAATCCTCGGTACACTTGCGCTCGATACCTATCTTAG
>JBEKUL010000085.1:0-14004 GCA_049515055.1 Steroidobacteraceae bacterium
GCGTTCAATGCGGCCTTGAGCAGATACGCGTTGTTCACGCCCGGTATCTCAACCGGGTACTGAAAGCCCAGGAACAGGCCCGCGCGCGCTCTGTCTTCGGGGGCGAGCGTGAGCAGATCACGGCCCTCGAAACTCGCGCTGCCGCCGGTGATCTCATAGCCCGGCCGGCCTGCCAGCACAAACGCCAGCGTGCTCTTGCCCGAACCGTTGGGTCCCATGAGCGCATGCACCTCGCCGGCGCGCACGCTCAGCGAGACTCCCTTGAGCACCGCCTGACCGCCTACCCGCACGTGCAGATCGCGCACCTCGAGCAATGCTGGGGCCGGCGCCGCACCGTCAGCGGCCGTGTCCGGCACGAGGCTCATCCGACCGCTCCTTCCAGGCTCACGGCCAGAAGGTTCTGAGCTTCTACTGCAAATTCCATCGGTAACTCTTTGAATACAGAGCGACAAAATCCACTCACGATCATGTTCACTGCGTCCTCGGACGAGATCCCACGCTGCAGGCAATAAAACAATTGCTCCTCGCTGATGCGCGAAGTGCTGGCCTCGTGCTCGACGATCGCGCTCGGATTGCGCACTTCCAGGTACGGGAAGGTGTGAGCCCCGCAATGCTCGCTCATGAGCAGCGAATCGCACTGCGTGAAATTTCGCGCACCAGTGGCCGAGGGCATGATCCTGACCAGCCCGCGGTAGGCGTTCTGGCCGTGGCCGGCGGAGATGCCCTTCGAGATGATCGTGCTGCGCGTGTTGGCGCCGATATGAATCATCTTGGTGCCGGTATCGGCCTGTTGATAGTGGTTGGTCGTGGCCACGGAATAAAACTCGCCGATCGAGTTTTCCCCGCGCAGTATGCAGCCTGGATATTTCCAGGTGATCGCCGAGCCGGTCTCCACCTGCGTCCACGAGATGCGTGCGTTGCGACCGCGGCACTCACCGCGCTTGGTAACGAAATTGAAGATGCCGCCACGACCCTGCTCGTCGCCCGGATACCAGTTCTGCACGGTCGAGTACTTGATCTGCGCATCGTCGAGCGCGATGAGCTCGACGACGGCGGCGTGCAATTGGTTCTCATCGCGCATCGGCGCGGTGCAGCCTTCCAGATAGCTCACGTAGCTGCCCGCATCGGCGATCACCAGCGTGCGCTCGAACTGACCGGTGTTGGCCGCGTTGATGCGAAAATAGGTCGACAGCTCCATCGGGCAGCGCACGCCGGGGGGCACATAGACGAATGAGCCGTCGCTGAATACCGCGGAGTTGAGCGTCGCGTAGAAATTATCGGTGTAGGGCACCACGGTTCCGAGGTATTGCTCGATCAGCGCCGGGTGGCGCTGCACGGCCTCGGAGAAGGCGCAGAACACGACGCCGGCAGCCGCGAGCTTCTCCTTGAAGGTCGTGGCGACCGAGACGCTGTCGAACACCGCGTCGACGGCGACCCCGGCGAGGCGCGCGCGCTCATGCAACGGCACGCCGAGCCGATCGTAGGTCGCCAGCAGTTTTGGATCCACGTCGGCCAGGCTCTTGGGCGCATCGCCCTTGCGTCTGGGCGCCGAATAATAGGAAATGGCCGCGTAATCGATGGGTCCGTAGCGCAGCTGCGCCCAGTGCGGCTCGCGCATGCCGTACCAGTGGCGCAGCGCCTTGAGGCGCCAGTCGAGCAGGAACTGCGGCTCGCGCTTCTTGTGCGAGATCAGGCGCACGACGTCTTCGTCCAGTCCCGGCGCGACCGTGTCGGCCTCGATATCGGTGACGAATCCGTGCTGGTAGCTGCGCTTGACGAGCTCGTCCAGATCCACCGTGCTCATAGCGGTTCACGCTTGGGGCCCCGGCCCGCGAGCCGACCAAACTCCACCGGAATGCCGCGATCCAGCGCCGAGTAGCGGCTCGAGGCCGAGGACAGCCCGGCGAGCTCCAGCAGCGTGATTTCCTGCAGCGAGCGTCGGATCGCGATATTCACGCGCTGCCAGGCATGGCCGACGCGGCAGGTGCGCTCGATCACGCATTGACTTGCCGCACTCGCGCACTCAGTGAGTGCGACCGGTCCCTCGAGCGCGTCCAGAACCTGCGCTGCCGTGATTTCCGCGGGGGGCCGCGCGAGCAGATATCCTCCGGCCGAACCGCGCGTGGACAGCACCAGTCCTTGCCGATGCAATTGCTTGAGCAATTTGGAGACCGTGGGGCCGGCCAGGTGCGTTTCCGCGGCAATCTGGCCCGCCGTGAAGCGCCGCGAGGGCTCGGCTGCGAGCCGCGCGAGGATCACAGTGGCGTAATCGGTCAATTTGCTGATTCGCAGCATAGGGGGCCCTCAAACTAGGACTAGTTTAGTGCCATATGAACCAAATGAGAAGAGCAGGGGCGCTGCGCGAGCATGCAGGCATGCAGCGCTTTGATATATTCCCGGCCCTAACCGCTGGAGGACAGGCTCATGTCTCATGCCGATCTGGAACAGGTTGCCGCCGCGATGGTGGCGCCGAGCAAGGGAATTCTGGCCGCCGATGAAAGCACGGGCACTATCACGAAGCGCTTCGACAAGATCGGCGTGGCCTCGACGGAGGAGAACCGGCGCGCCTACCGCGAGCTATTGTTCACGGCGCCCGATGCGCCGCAGTGGATCAGCGGCGTGATTCTCTACGATGAGACCATTCATCAAAAGACCAAGGCTGGCGTGCCCTTCCCCGAATTCCTGAGCCAGCGCGGCATCATTCCGGGCATCAAGGTAGACCTGGGCGCCAAGGCGCTCGCCGGATTTCCCGGCGAGACCATTACCGAGGGCCTGGATGGGCTGCGCGAGCGCTTTATTGGCTACTACAAGCTCGGAGCGCGCTTTGCCAAGTGGCGCGCGGTCATCGACATCGGTGAAGGTATCCCCTCGCGCTTCGCTATCGAGGCCAATGCGCACGCGCTCGCGCGCTATGCTGCGCTCTGCCAGGAGCAGAATATTGTGCCGATCGTCGAGCCCGAGGTGCTCATGGATGGCTCGCACACGCTCGAGCGTTGCGAGGAGGTCACGAACGCGGTGCTGCCGCAGGTGTTCGCGCAGCTCGAGGCCCACCGGGTCTATCTCGAGGGCATGATTCTGAAACCCAATATGGTGATCGCGGGCAAGAAATGCCCCACGCAGGCCAGTGCGCAGCAGGTCGCCGATGCGACCGTGCGCACGCTCAAGCGGCATGTGCCTGCCGCCGTGCCCGGCATCGCGTTTCTCTCCGGTGGCCAGAGCCCGACAGATGCCGCGCTGCACCTCTCGCTGATGAATCACGCGGGTCCGCTGCCCTGGCCGCTGTCCTTCAGTTATGGCCGCGCGTTGCAGGACGCGGCGCTGACGGCCTGGAGCGGTAAGCCCGCGAACGTGGCCGCGGCACAGCAGGAGTTTCGCAAGTGGGCCCGGCTCAACGGCCTTGCGCGTACTGGCGCCTTCCAGGCTGGCATGGCGCAACAAGCCGCGTGAGCGAGACTGACCACGCCGAGCCCGATTGGCTCATCGATGTCCAGGACGTGGCCTACGGCATCGCTGAACGCAGCATCTTCGACGACCTGACGATGCGCGTGCGCCGTGGGGCGATCACGGCGATCATGGGGCCCTCGGGTACGGGCAAGACCACACTGCTGCGGCTCATCATGGGGCAGATCCAGCCGCAGCGCGGGCGCATCCATGTGTTCGGCCAGGACGTCGCGGCCCTGAATCGAGCGCGCCTGTACGCGCTGCGCCAGCGCATCGGACTGCTGTTTCAGAACGGCGCTTTGCTCACCGGGCTGTCGGTCTTTGAGAACGTGGCCTTCCCGGTGCGCGAGCATGCGCGGCTGCCAGAGCCGGTGCTACGCGAGCTCGTGCTGATGAAACTGCAGGCTGTGGGGCTGCGCGGGGCGGCCGATCTCATGCCGGCTGAATTGTCCGGGGGTATGGCGCGGCGTGTGGCCCTGGCGCGCGCAATCGTCATGGATCCGGAGGTGCTGATCTACGACGAGCCGCTGGTCGGGCTGGATCCGATCTCTAAGGGCGTGATCGTGCGCCTGATTCAGTCGCTCAATCGCTCGCTGCACATCACGAGCATCGTGGTCTCGCACGATGTGCAGGAGATGGCTCACATCGCGAACTACAGCTACCTGCTGGTGGACGGGAAGGTGGCCGCACAGGGCGTTCCGGCCGAGCTCAATGCCTCGGATTCGAAAGTCGTGCAGCAGTTCATGAGCGGTGCGCCCGACGGACCGGTGGCATTTAATTACCCCGCGCCCGATTATTACGAGCAACTGCTCGAGCGACATTAGGCTGCAAGTAAGGCCATGGCTGGCGGTGCAATGCGTGCCTCACCGATTCGCGCCGGGCTGATCAAGCTCGGGGATGTCACCTGGTTTCTGCTGCGCGTGCTCGGTCAATGCCTGCCGGCACTGGCTCGCCCGGGGATGATCGTCGAGCAGATCTACAATGCGGGGGCCCGCTCGCTGATCATCATCATGCTGTGCGGCCTGTTCCTCGGCATGGTACTTGGACTGCAGGGCTACGATCTGCTGGCGCGCTTCGGCTCGGAATCCGCGCTCGGTGTGGCTGCGGCCCTTGGCATGATCAAAGAGCTCGGACCGGTGCTCACGGCCTTGTTGTTCGCGGGCCGCGCCGGTACCGCGCTGGCCTCCGAGATCGGCCTGATGGGCGCGACCGATCAGCTCACGGCGATGGAGATGATGGCGGTCGATCCCGTGCGACATGTGGTCGCGCCGCGCTTTCTGGGCGGGGTCATCGCGATGCCCCTGCTGACCGCCATTTTCGATTGCATCGGCATCTACGGCGCGCAGCTGGTCGGGGTTGCGATGATGCGCATTCCGGCCGGCACTTTCTGGTCGCAGACCGAGAGTGCTGTCGGACTGAGCGATATCAATGAAGGGGTGATCAAGAGCCTCGTATTCGGTGTGGCCTGCAGTTTGCTGGCCGTCTACGAGGGGTATCATGCCGAGCCGACCGCGGAAGGCGTAGGTCTTGCGACCACGCGCACGGTAGTGACCTCCGCGGTGCTGATCCTGATGCTCGACTATGTACTGACGGCGGCGTTTCTTTAGCAGTTTTCATCAAGGGGCACGTGCATGGCACAGGTGAACTACTCGACCGAATTGGGCACGGGGCTGTTTGTGCTGCTGGGCTTCGCAGCCCTGGCCTTTCTGACCACACAATTGCCAGGCAGCGGCCTGCAGCTATCGCGGCCGGCCCAAACGTACACCGTGATAGCGAAGTTCGACAACATCGGCGGCCTGAAAGTGGGCGCGCCAGTGACCATGGCGGGCGTTCGCGTTGGGCGCGTGACCGCGATCAGCCTGGATTCATCCGACTACAGAGCCGCCGTGAGCCTGTCGATCGAACGCAGCTTTGCAAAGATTCCGGACGATAGCGATGCCGAGATTCAGACCGCGGGCCTGCTGGGCGCGAACTACATCAGTCTCACGGCCGGCGGCTCGGACAAATTTCTTCTGGCTGGCAGTCAGATTCAGTTCACGCAGTCGGCGCTGGTGCTCGAGAGCCTGATCAACAAGTTCTTTGCCAATACGGCTGATAGTAAATCGGCCGGCAGCAATGCGACTGGCAGTGATTCGACTGCCAAGTCCGGTAGTAATTCGAAGAGCAAGTAAGGAGTCGGCAATGATTGACCGAAACACAGCGCGGCGATGCCGCGCGCTGCAGGCATGGCCTTCGGTTCTCGTGCTCGTCGGCGCCGGGCTGCTGCTTGCATCGCCGGCAGCGCCACTGGCTGCCGCCACGACCCAGCCGCCGGCAGCCGCCCCCGCGGCCTCTGGCGACGTGGGCGCGCCGGTCGACGCCAGCACACCCACGAACCTGATTCAAAGCACTGCCAGCGCCATGCTCAAGGAGCTGGACGCGCACCGCGCCGAGTATCGCAAGGACCCGAGCAAGGTACACCAGCTGGTCGACCAGATCCTGTTGCCGCACTTCGATACCGACTACGCGGCGCGGCTCGTGCTCGCCAGGAGCTGGAACACGGCGAGTCCCGAGCAGCGCAAGCGCTTCGTCGACGCGTTCTACAAGTCGTTGCTCGACAATTATGGCGATGCGCTGGTCGGTTTCACGGCCGACAAGCTGCGTGTTTTTCCGTACAACGGCGATCCCAATGCGCGGTTTGCCACCGTGCGCACGCAGGTGCGCAAGAGCGATGGCTCGCAGGTCGCGGTCAATTACAGTCTGCGACACACCGATCAGGGCTGGAAGGCCTGGGACGTGGTCATCGAGGGAATCAGCTACGTCAAGAGCTTTCGCGATGATTTCGGCTCGCAGATCGAGCAGCAAGGTCTCGAATCGGTGATCAAGCGGCTCGAGTCCGGCGAGACACCCGCCGCCATAAAAGCTGCGACGGGCTAGCGTCCGCAATCATGGTTGCACCAACCAGCGAGGTGGGCGTTCGGGGTTTGCATGCTGCCGCTGCTGCGCCGGGCATCGATGCCGAGCGCGCATTCGTCGAAGTGTCGAGCGGCGCGTACCGACTCGAGGCGCCTCTGACTTTCGCGACCGTACCGTCGCTGCGTCGTGCCGGTCTGTCGCGCATTGCGGCCGCGCAGTCCGGCCTGAGCATTGATCTGCAGCAGGTCGCGCTCAGCGACAGCGCCGGATTGGCGCTGCTGATCGACTGGCTTGCCGAGGCGCGCAAGCTCCAGCGCACCCTGCACTACGAGCATGTGCCCGAGGCCCTGCGCGTGCTGGCTGGGCTCAGCGATGTGGAATCATTGATCGTCGCCGCGCAATGATAGAGGCCGATCGTAGCCGGTGAGCTCCAGATAACCGCGGCCCACCGGCCGGCCCTGCTCCTGCGCGCGCACCGCTCCTTCCCAGTAGAGCGCTCCGCTCGTCAGGCGCGTGTCGTTCTCCTGATCATCGAGCAGCGGCTCGAGCTCGAATTCCCGCGCCCCGACCCGCACCGCCCAGGCGACCGGATAGCTCACGTTGCTGCGTGCCGAGCGCCAGCTGCGCCGTGGCGTAAAACTCACGGCGTCGGGCCCGAAGCTGCGCACCTGCCCCGTCGGCTCGCGCAGCGTCGCGCCGCTCCAGTAGGAGCGTCCCTGCCGGTCGCGGATACGAAAGGCCATCAGCGCGCCGCCATCATCGAGGTTCAAGCCGATCCAATCCCAGCCCTCGGCCTGCGCATCCAGGTACTGGCTGGACCACTCATGATCCAGCCACGCCTCGCCGCGCACCTGATCGATACGTCCGGCACGCTCGATGCTGCCACTGACTTGCAGATGCGGCTGGCTGTAGTAGTAGCTCGCCGACAGCGCTGCCGGCGCCTTCTGACTATAGCCTGCAATGCCATTGAGCAATGGCGGCTGCGTGGGCTCGAGACTCAGATTCAGCGCGAAGTCCTGCGCACGCACGCGCGCAAGGTAGGTGCCTGCCGCGCGCTCGAGTTGCCAATCGTCGAGCCAGACTCGCGTGTCGAGGGTCTGCGCCTCGGCCAGGCCGAGGCCGGAACGGCGCACGCGTTGATCGTGCCAAAGTCGGCCCAGTGCCGGATCGCTGATCGCGCAGTGCGCGATCAGCAGTTGCCGCGGCGCGAAGGCGCTGGGGTTGGCTTCGGCGAAGGCCGTTCGCGTGCGAAAGAAGGTGATCTGGAAGCCGAGCGTCTCGTGCTTGAGCGTCGTGAGCCAGCCCGTCACATACCACCATTCGATACGAAACGGCGGGTGGCTGCCGTAGTCGCGCGGAAATTCCAGCGCATAGCCGGCAAGCACCGGTGCAAACTCATCCGCATCGCCAGCCGCCCGAGCGTTTTGCGGCCGCAGCCCCAGAGTGGCAAACGCGATCGTGACGAGCGCCAGGATCGAGCGGGCTGCCAATGTGCGCCGCGCGTGGCTCACCAATCCTCACGCACGGCCCGAATCGGATCCTGACTCATCGCCGCCCGACCGCTCCAGAGCGCGGTGAGTGCGGAGGCCGCAATCAGCGCGCCGCCGAGCGCGCCGAGCTCGAGCCATGGCACCGACAGATCAATGCTCCAGTTGAAGGACTGACGATTGATCACGTAGACGAGGATGAGGCTCAGCAGGGCGCCGAGCAACAGCCCGTAGAGCACTGCCAGCGCACTGAGAATTACGCCCTCGCTGGCCAGCATCCACAGCACCTGCGCGCGCAGCATGCCGATGTGACGCAGCATGCCGAACTGCGCGCGCCGCGCCAGTGCGGTCGAGCTGGCCGCGACACTCACGCCCAGCAGGCCGATCAGCACAGCAACGCCCTCGAGCGCGTAGGTGATGACAAAAGCACGATCGAACGCCATCAGTGAGCGCTCGCGCAATTGCGGGCTCGAGATCAACTCGAGCGCAGCGCCCGCACCCAGCGCCGCGCGAATCTGCGCCTCGATGGCTGCCTCGCTGCTGTTGGGTTGCAGCCAGATCGAAGCGTAGTTAGCGCTGGAATCGCTGGTTGCGTCCAGGTAGTCCTGGCGTGTGATTACGATGGCCCCGGCGCTGCGCAGGTAATCGCGCCACAGCCCGGCGATGAAAAAGCGTCTGATGCGCCCATCGAGCGGCAGCCCGATCGATTCGCCAGGCCGAAAGCCGTACAGATCCTGCACCGCCTCCGAGATCCAGGCTGGCGGCTCGAGTGCCTGTGCTGGGGCCTCGCGCAACAGCGGCAGTACGTCGGCCGCGCGCTGCGCAGGCATGTCACGCGCGATCAATGTGACAGGCGCACGCCCGGCCTGCAGCAGGATCGGCCGCAAGCGCCGAAACTCGATGCGTGCCACGCCAGGCAACGCGGCAATCCGCGCTTGCATCGAGGCTGTCAGGGATGCGCTGTCGTCGCCCTCACCGAGGCGCAGCTGCAGCTCCGCTGGCAGCAGCTTGGTCAGCCAGAGCTCGAACGAGGTGCGAAATGAATACACCATGATGGCCATGGCGACCATGAGGCTGAAGCTCACGATGATCGAGCTCAGGCTCACGCTGACGGAGGCAGGACTGCCTCGCAACTGGGCCAGCGCGGTGTCAAATATGAGGCGCCCGCTTGCGGGTATCGCGGCCAGAGCGCGGCGCGTGACCGCCGGCACCAGCAGGACCGAGCCGAACAAGAGCGCGGCGATTGCCAGATATCCGGCTATGGGCAGGCCGCCGGCCGCCGGCAGCCAGGCGAGCAGGCCGCCCAGTGCGCTCAACGCCAGTCCAGGCAGCGTCGTGCGCAGGCGGCTCAGATCCTGTTCGGCGTCGCCAGCCTTCAGCGCCATTGCCGGCGCACGCTGGGCCGCCTGCAGGGCGGGCAGGGCGCCACCGGCGCAGGCTGCGAGGGTGCCGATGAGTACAAAGCCCAGCAACGGCCCGGCGTGCACCCTCAGGGCCGCGCCGATCGCCGCATACTGCGGGCTTCCCAGATCAGTACCGAGGTATCGCAGCATGAGCAGCGCCGTGAGTGTGCCGAGCAACACGCCGAGCGCCGCGCCCGCGAGCCCGATTACGGCGCTCTCGGCCAGCAACGCCAGCCGCAGCTCCACGCGCGTGACTCCCAGCGCGCGCAACAGGCCCAGGGCCACGCGCCGGCGCAGCACCGATAGCCACTGCGTGGAAAATATCAGAAAAGCGCCGGTCAACAGTGCGACAAGCGCCAGCACATCGAGATTGACGCGATAGGCGCGGGTGACGGTCGCCGCCCGGCCGCGCTCGATCTGCGGGGTAAGCGCGAACACGCCGGCGGGCAGCGCATTGGCGAGCCGCGCGCGCACGTCGCGTGGATCAAAGCCAGGCCGCAGACGCAGATCCACGCGGTTGAGATTGCCCAGACGTGCAAGTGTCCACTGCGCGGCGCCGATGTCCATGATCCCGAGAGCCTCGGGATACGCATCGGCAGGCAGTACATCGATGATGCGCAACGAGCGCGCCGTGCCGCCGACCACAATCGACAGCACCTCGGAGCGCTGCAGTCCGAGTGCATCCGCGGCCGCGCGGCTCAACACAATCGCATCGTGCGCGAATAGCGGCCTGATGTCAGCGGCCAGAGCGCCCACGAGCTGTGGCTGCAGCGCCATCGCGCGCAAAGGGTCCAGAGCCACGAGCCTCAGCGTTGCGCGATTGGCCTGGGCGCGCGCGAGATCCAGATCGAGCTCGAGCACGGGACTGGCGACGCTGACGGCGCTGTCTTGTGCCAGCTTGACGAACACCGACTCGTCAAAGCCGCTCGCGGGGCCGCGCACCACGATGTCCGCATCACCGAGCAGGCGCCGCGTCGCCTGCTCGAACTCCATCAGTGAAGCCGTGTTGATCAGGTAGACCGCTGCCCCGAGTGCGACCCCGAGGCTGATCGCCAGCACCGCCGTGAGCACTCTGAGGGGCTGCTCACGCCATTGCGAGAGCGACAAGACGCGCCAGGCGATGCAGGCGCCCCGCAGCGCCTTCATGCCGCCAGAGGCTCGAGTCGGCCGGAGCGCAGTTGCCAGATACGATCAGCGCTGTGCGCCGCGGCCAGCGAGTGCGTAATCAGGATCGCGCTGGCGCCGCTCGCGTGCACCTGCTGGCGCAGCAGCGTCAGTATCTGCGCCGCGGCAGTCGCGTCCAGATTTCCGGTCGGCTCATCGGCGAGCACCAGCGCGGGTTCGTGGACCAACGCGCGCGCGATGGCGATGCGCTGTAATTCCCCGCCGGAGAGCTCGCGCGGGTAGCGCTGCGCGAGCGCAGCGATGCCGCAGCGCTCGAGCCATTGCACGGCGCGCGGCTCGCGCTGCGAGCGGCTGAGCCCGAGCAGTTCGAGCGGCAGCACGACGTTCTGCAGCACCGTGAGGTAGGGCAGGATATGGAAGGCCTGGAAGATAAATCCGATACGTGCACGCCGCAGTCGCGTGCTCGCATCATCATCGAGCGCTGCCAGGTCCACGCCATCGAACAGCACACGGCCGCTGTCGGGCCGTTCCAGGCCGGCGATGATGTTGAGCAGCGTGGACTTGCCCGCGCCGGACTCGCCCATGATGGCGATGAACTGTCCGGCCTGCAGTTGCAGCTCCAGGCCGTCGAGCACCATGGCGCCCTCGGCGCGGTAGCGCTTGCACAGCGCATCGATGCTCAGTACCGGAGTGCTGGCCACAGCACTGCAAGCCGCCAACTTCGTGCCCTCTCGCGAGGCTCAGGCGCGCTAGTGCGGCGCGGCCGCGCCGCCGGTGTCATCGTCGGGCGGCAGCGGCTCCTCGGGTGAGGCTGACGTATCGCCGTGGATCAGATAGTCGCGCCGCTGCAGCCAGACATTGCGCAGGAAGGCATAGGGATCAAAGGTGTTCTCGAGGAGCTTGTCTTCATCGAGCAGCCCCACGCGAATATCAACCGCTTGCGCCCCGGCGATCGTCCAGGGTATCCAGACGGGCCTGATATAGGCTGGCAAGGTGGTGTATTCGTCGGGCAGCAGACCCAGTGCGTCGCGCACGGTCGAGGGTCCGAGAATGGGCAGCATCAGATACGGGCCGCTGTGTACACCCCAGATGCCCAGAGTCTGACCAAAATCCGTATGGTGCCGGTCCAGGCCCGCGCCGGAGGCCGGATCGAACAGTCCACCCAGGCCCAGCGTCGTATTGAACAAGAGCCTGGCCGTGTCGGTGCCGCCATCGCGCCATTTGCCTTGCAGGAAATCATTGATGATGGTCTTCGTATAGGCCAGATTGTCGAGAAAGTTGTGCACGCTCGTGCGCACCGGGGCGGGCGTGATCTTCACGTAACCGCGTGCCACGGGTCGCAGCACCGCGTGATCAACCTTGGTGTTGAACGCATAAATGCCGCGATTGAAGCGCTCGAAGCGATCGCGCGGATCGGGCTTCTCGCCCTTCGGCAACGCGGCGCAACCTGCCAGTGCTGCGCTCAGCGCCAAAGTGGTGAGCAGCGCGGCTGCTCGGCGCCACGCCGGCGATCCTGGTGTCAACATATAGGCAAAGCTGGATAGCCTAGCGACCGGCGGTCAGGCCGCGGCGCGATTGTTGCTGTTCGCGCAGCCAGCCTCGTACCTCATCGAGCTGTGCGCGAAATCGCGCGCGCTGTATCGCGCTCAGATTCGGCGCCGCCAGCGCGAGCTCGAGCTGCTGATTGGCCAGCGGCAGATTGCCGCCCGCCAGGTCATATTGCGCCATGTAGTAGTAGGCGTCGCCCGGATCGCCTGCGGCGCTGGCGGCCACGGCCGTCAGGCGGATCTGTGGCGGCGAGGGATCGACGTTGTTGAACAGATCCAGCAGGATCGCATGCGCCTGCTGCGGCCGACTGGCCTGCAGCAGCGTCTCTGCATAACGCACCGTCAGCGGTATGTTGCGCGGGAACAGCTCACTCGAGCGCTGGAACAGGCCGAGGGCCGCATCGAGCTGGCCGGATGCGGCCAGCGCCTGACCCAGCGCCGTATACAGCATCGTGAGCTGCGGGTAGAGCGAGCGCAGCTCACTGAGCGTTTCCACGGCTTTCGCGCCCTCACCGTTTTGCATCTGCAGGAGCGCCTCACCGTAGCGCTCCGCCGCAGTCAGCGGCCGATTATCACGCAAGGCGACATAATATTGCTCCGGTCGGGCTTCGGCCGGGGTCACGAGCACGCGTACGCGCTCCTTGATGAAGGCGTAGCTGAGGGACTCGGGCTGCGGCGGGGCCCGGACCAGTTGCGCGGCGTGCGTCCGCGCGGTCGCGACGCGCTCGGCGGTGACTGGGTGGTCCTGCAATAGCGCCGGGATCTGACCCTCGGCGAGGCCCACCTCGCGCGAAAGCTCCTCAAAAAATGCGGCCATCTCCAGCGGATCGAAGCCCGCACCGGCCATCAGGTGAATGCCGACCTCATCGGCCTCGACCTCTTGGGTGCGGGTGAAGTTGATGCTCTGCTGCAAGGCGATGGCCTGGCTCATGGCGACCGCACCCTCCATCGCCTGGCCGCCCGCTCCGCTGGCCGCACCGATGAGTATCGCAGCCAGCAGACCCGCCAGGGTGGCCATCGACATGCGCGATTCGGCTTGCACCGCGCGCGCCATGTGACGCTGCACCACGTGACCGGTCTCGTGCGCCATGACGCTGGCCAGTTGCGCCTCATCCTTGGTCAGCAGGATCAGGCCCGTGTTGATGCAGATAAAGCCGCCGAAGGTCGCAAACGCATTGACTACGGGCTCGCGCAATGCGAGGTAGGTGAAGGCCTGATTCTCGACTCCCGATTGCGACGCCAGTCGCGAGCCAAGCTGCTGCAGGTAATCCGTGACCTCCGGATCCTCCAGAATCATGTTCAGGTCGCGCAGCTGGTTCATCTCCATGCGCCCGATCTGCATTTCGTCGAACTTGGTGACCATCGCGTAAGCAGGGCCACCCAGATCGGGCAGGCTGCTGCTCAGCGGGGTGGCGCCTCCTGAAAGCAGCGCGTTACCGTCCGCGGCCCAAACCCAGTTGGCCGTTAAGGTCAGCACACAGCCCAGCAAGGCAGCGAGAGCGCGGCGCATAAGACCTTGAGTTTACAGCAATTGGAACTTCGACCGGGAATGCCGCAGCAAGGTTCCTCGCAGCCCGCCTGGGAAGGGCAGTTACAGGGCCTCGGAAGCGAAATCGGCGAGCCGTGAGCGCTCGCCGCGCACCAGAGTGATATGTCCGGAATGTGGCCAGCCGTGAAAGCGATTGACCACGTAGGTGAGCCCGCAGGTGGTCTCGGTCAGATACGGTGTGTCGATCTGCGCGATATTGCCCAGGCACACCAGCTTGCTGCCGGGTCCGGCGCGCGTGACCAACGCCTTCATCTGCTTGGGGGTGAGATTCTGGGCCTCATCCAGAATGATGAAGCGGTTCAGGAAGGTGCGGCCACGCATGAAATTGAGCGAGCGAATCTTGATGCGGTTTCGCAGCAGATCGTTGGTCGCCGCGCGGCCCCAGTTGCCGCCTTCCTCGCTGCGCGTGAGCACTTCCAGGTTGTCCATCAGCGCGCCCATCCAGGGTTCCATCTTTTCCTCTTCGGTACCCGGCAGGAAGCCAATGTCCTCGCCCAATGGCACCGTGACGCGCGTCATGATGATTTCGATGAAACGATTGCGCTCGAGCGTTTGCG
>JBEKUL010000086.1:0-13909 GCA_049515055.1 Steroidobacteraceae bacterium
AGACCGTGCCCCAGCATCCCGGCAATGCTGTAGCGGATGGCCGGTCCGACCGCGCCGGGCGGCGGCGCCGGATAACTGGACAGGAACCACAGCAGCACCATCAACGCGAGGATGATCGTGCCGACGCGCGTCAGGAATATATGCGTGCGCTCCCACAGTCCGGTCAGCAGATTGCGCAGGTTCGGCCAATGGTATTCGGGCAGTTCCATCAGCAGGGGCTGATAGTTCGAGCGCATCGTCGCGCGTCGCATGACCAGCGCCACCAGCAGGGCTCCGGCGACGCCCGCGATATAGAGCGCCAACAGGACCAGGCCCTGCAGATTGAATGGCCCGACCGCGCGGCGCGGGATGAAGGCACCGATGATCAGCGCATACACCGGCAAGCGTGCCGAGCAGGTCATCATCGGTGCTAACAAAATCGTCGCCATCCGGTCGCGCACACTCGGGATCGTGCGCGTCGCCATGATTCCCGGGATCGCGCATGAGAACGAGGACAGCAGTGGGATGAAGGAGCGGCCCGACAGCCCCACACCGCCCATGAGGCGGTCGAGCAGAAATGCGGCGCGCGGCAGGTAGCCGCTATCCTCGAGCAGCAGGATGAAGAAGAACAGGATCAGGATCTGCGGCAGGAACTGCAACACGCTGCCGGCCCCGGCAATCACGCCGCCGACCAGCAGGCTGCGCAGCGGTCCGGCCGGCAGCAGGCTCTGCACGGCATTGCCCAGCGCATCCATGCCGGCCGTAACCCAGGCCATGGGCGCCTGCGCCCAGCTGAATACGGCCTGAAACATCAGGAACAGCAGCACTGCCAGCAGGATCGGCCCGACGAGCGGATGCATGACGATCGCATCGAGGCGTGCAAGCGCCCGATCGCGCAAGGGCTCGACATAGCCGGCCACCGCGAGAATGCGGCGCACCTCGCGCTGCGTGGCGGCGAGCTCGGCATCGGACACGGGGGACAACGAGAAGGATGCGCGTGGCGCGCCCAACTGCATCTGATCGAGCGCGGCCAGCAAGGCGAGCTCCCCGCCCGGCCGCACGGCCACCGTCTCGACCACCGGCACGCCGAGCTCGCGCTCGAGCACTTCGCGGTCGAGCTTGATGCCGCGCCGCTGCGCCAGGTCGCTCATGTTCAGCGCCACGATCATCGGCATGCCGAGCTTGCTGAGCTCGAGTGTCAAGCGCAGCGAGAGGCGCAGGTTGGTCGAGTCCAGTACGCTGACGATCAACTCCGGCGGCGCCTCCCCGCGCAGCCGCCCCGTGATCACATCGCGAGCGATGGCCTCATCGAGTGTCGTGGGCACCAGGCTGTAGGTACCGGGCAGATCCGTGACGCGATAGAGCAGATGACGCTCGGCGCTGATGAAAGCGCCTTCCTTGCGCTCGACCGTGACGCCGGGATAATTCGCTACTTTCTGCCGGCTGCCGGTCAGACGATTGAATAAGGCAGTCTTGCCACAATTGGGCGCGCCGACCAGCGCAATGCGGCGGGTGCGCAGATCGGGCGGCTCGCGGGTCACACGGCCTCAACGGCCTCGGCAGGCTCCGAGGATTCGAGCTGCACGAGCACGGCCTGCGCTTCGTGCCGGCGCAAGGCGAAGATCGAGCTGCCGACGCGCACCGCGATCGGGTCACCGCCCGGAAGAATCTCCCCGACAACCTCGATGCGCTCGCCCGGGACAAAACCCACCTCGAGCAGGCGGCGCGCAATGGTCGAGCCGCCCAGATCACCCACGCTACTCGCGCCCGTCCCCGTGGTGGCGATCGAGCTCACAATGCCGCGGGCACCCTTGTGCAGACCTGCCAGGGATTGAATCTGAGCCCCGAGCGCGGCCTCCATGCCGGCCCGATGCCATCGCGGACGGGAGTCCATGACTGCGGCCTACCTCAAATGCGAATCAATCGCAATTGCATTTGAGCATAGCTCAGAGCGTCATGCCGCGCCAGTCGCGGTCCCGGAAGGGTGAGTCAGGTCACTTGCGGACCGATCCGGAAGCTGCGTTTTAGCCAATAATCGACGGATATGCTGCCTGCGCCGCGGCACAGCAATACCAGCAGCATGGCGGCCCACTGGATATGGGTCGGCCAGGCCTGCGGGTAGACGAAGACTTCGATGACCGTCGTCATGCCCAGCAGCACCAGGGCCACCGGGCGCGTCAGCAACCCGAGCACCAGCAGCACGGGTGTCGACAGTTCAATGCCGGCCGCAATGTGCGCGGCAATATCGGGCGGCAGCAAGGGGACTTTGTAGTCGTCCTCGAACAATTGCAGCGTGGCATCCCAATTCGCGAGCTTCGTCATGCCGGAATTCCAGAAGACCGTGGCCACCGCCAGGCGCAGCGGTATCGCGAGCAGGCTGTAGGGCACGCGCTGCAGCGCGCCGATCACCCGCTCGATGCGCCGAGCGAGCTTGAAGCCGCCCGTCGCCGGGGCCGATGCCGTATCGCTGCTCATGATGAGCCCTCTCCAGTAGCTGCAATGAAGTCGATGAAACGCCCGTGGGCCAGATGATCGGCGAGCAAGGCATTGATCTGATCGGGCGCGGGCAGCTCATCGCCCGACGCCAGCACTTCCTGCAACGGCTCCCCGGCGCATAGACGCTGCGTCAGGCGCCACGCGGCGCCCGTGAGCCGCCGCACCTCTACACCGTCCTGCGAGCGCTCGATCAGCACATGCACGGGTCCGCCCCTCAGATCCACCGCCGCCATCGCGGCTTCATCCTGAGCGAGCACCGCACGCCAGATCGCATCGGCCGGGGTATCCAGCCGCAACAGGCTCAGCGCCGGTTGAGCTTCGAAGCGCACTTCGCCCATGGCCAGCGGGTCGAGCGCCGCCAATCGAGATACCTCGAGCCCCGCGGCTTCGGGTGCGTGCAATGCGCGGCTCACCGCCCATTCCAGGCGCGCGACATCGGGCAGATAGCTCAATGCGCCGGCGGGAGCAAAATGTGTCAGAAACAGCGCCAAGGGCTGGCCATAGTCATCCAGGCAGGCACTGGCGGGCGGATATTGGCTGATAAATTCCTGCGCCGCGCCCGCAAAAAAATCGCTGCCGACGAGCCGCTGCACCGCCGGGAAATTCAGCGTCAATGCGCGCACCAGGTTGCTGCGGCAATTGTTGCGATAGATGGCCACGCGCGCAGCCGCATCGCGCGTGATGCTCAGCTCCTCGCTCGCGCGCCCCGGCTCGCCGGCCAGCAGCGCGCGCGCGAAGTCGCGCTGCCATTCAAGCAGCGCAGGCATGTGAGGCACTGCCTCTCGTGTGCAGTCGCCGTGCTGCCGATGCGGCCTCATCAAGCAGCACCTCGAACTCGGGTATAGCGGTATCCCACTCAATCAATGTCGGGCGCGGACCAAAGCGCTCGAGCGCCTGCTCGTACAGCGCCCAGACCGCCGGGGCCACACGCGAGCCGTGATCATCGATACGCACGAGGCTGCCGTCATCCAGCGCTCGTACGGCATGGCCGGCCAGATGAAACTCACCGATCGCAGCGCACGGCAGCGCCGCCAGATACTGCTGCGGGTCCCAGCCGTGATTGCTCGCGCTGACGAAGATATTGTTCAGATCGCACAGAATGCCGCAGCCCGTGCGCGCGGCGAGCTCGCGCAGAAACACCCATTCGGGCAGCGTCGAGTGCGCGAGCTGCAGATAGGTCGATGGGTTCTCGATCAGGATTGTGCGCTGGAGCGCCTCCTGCACCTGCTGCACGTGAGCGCAAACGACATCCAGCGCCTCCTCAGTCATGGGCAGGGGCAGCAGATCGGCCAGGTACTGAGCGCCGGTCACGCTCCAGGAAAGGTGCTCGGAGATCAATCCGGGTTCGATCGCGCGCGCCAATGCAGCCAGGCGCTCAAGATGCTGCCGGTCCAGGCCATCGGCGCTGCCCAGCGAGAGCCCGACGCCGTGCAGGGAAAGTGGATAGTCGCGCCGGACTGATTCGAGGATATGGCGCACCTTGCCGTAGCCGAAATAATTCTCGGCGTGCACCTCGAACCAGGGCACCGCGGGCCGCGTCGCGCTCACAACTTCATGATGCGCGAAGCGCAGCCCGATCCCCGCGGCTGCGGGAATCGGGCTGCTCTGATACGCGGTGGGGAGCATGCGTGTCGTTAGTCAGCTGTGCGTGACATTACATCGGCGCCAGGGTGCCACCCTGAATCTTCGTGCAATCCCCGCTCGGCAGCAGCACGAAGGATTTCGGATCGCGCGCCATACTGGCCTGGCCAGCGCAGGAATGCGCGCCCGCCGCGCAGTCATTCTTCGAGGCCGCATTGACGCCATAACATTTTTCCAGCTTGGGCTTGGCTGTCATCGCATTGTTGGCTGACATCGAGCCGGACGTGTCGGCCGCGCGCACGGGTGCCTGCAGGGCCAGGGCCAGGCCAACGGCGGCAGACAGGGTGGAAGCAGCCAGTACATATCGATTCATGGTCGGTTCCCTCTTGGTTCGCAGCCTCGTAATTGAAGCCACGGGGGTAAGTTCGGCGCCCCACGCAAAAGGTTACACTGCGCCGCGTGCCAGGCGTGCTGAGCTTCGAGGAAAGAGACTTGCGATGGTCGCGGCTCATGCATGCCGCGCAGGCCGGGGATCGGCAGGCGTACAGCGAGCTTCTGCGCGAAGTGACCCCCTTCATCCGCGCACTGCTGCGCCGGCATTGCTCGCACCGACAGGATATCGAGGAAATGGTGCAGGATACGCTCCTGACCCTGCATCGCGTGCGCCGGACTTATGATCCGCGCCGCCCGTTCAGCCCCTGGCTCGGCGCGATTGCGGCACGTCGCGGCATCGATGCACTTCGGCGCCGCCTGCGCGTGGCGCGTCACGAAATCAGCGCCGACGCGCACAGCTATGAAACTTTCAGCGAGCCTGTAGCGAATGACGATATAGAGGCGCTGCGCGCGCGCGATGAGATCGGCGAGCTGCTGCAGCGGCTGCCGGCACGACAGCGCGAGGCGCTCGAGGCGCTCAAGCTCAGGCAGCTGAGCCTGGCGGAGGCAGCCGCGGCCTCAGGCCAGTCGGTGGCGGCTCTGAAGGTCAATACTCATCGCGCGCTCAAGGCGTTGCGCGCGCTGTTCCAGAAGGAAGAGTGATGCAGACCGAGCAGGTGATCGAACAATTGGCCGCGCAGCTCGAGCCGGTAAAGCGGCTGCGCGCGCCTGCCGAACGTGCTGCGATCTGGCTCTTGCTGGTGGGCTGCGCAGGCGCGATCGTGATCCTGCGCTTCGCGCACATGGATACTGCATTGCAACGTCTCGCCATCCCGCGCATCACGTTCGAGTGCGCGGCCATAGGTCTGACTGCCATAGCGGCAATCCTCGCGGCTTTTCAAATCTCAATTCCGGATCGCTCGCCGCGCTGGGCATGGTTGCCGCTGCCGCCGTTGCTGGTGTGGCTGGGCGCCAGCGGCCTGGGCTGCCTGCGCAGTGGGCTGCTCTTCCACACTCGCGGCAACCCGATCGCAGAGAGCAGCCACTGTTTCTCATTCATCGTCGCGGTCAGCGTGCCGCTGGCCCTGCTGTTGTTCGCGATGTTGCGGCGCTCGCGTCCCCTGAACCCAATCCCGGTGGCGGCCATGGGTACGCTCGGCGTGGCCGCGAGCGCTGCCTTTTTGCTGGAATTTTTCCATCCCTATGACGTCACCGCGATTGATCTGGCGCTGCACCTGGCTGCGGTGGCTGCGCTGATACTGCTGGGCACTGCGCTGCGCCGCCCGCTGCTGGGCGCTAATTGACACCCAGCGCGACCGAGTAGTGCGCGGAGGTACGCGTACGCACCGCCTGCTCGCTCACGCCCGGTGCCAGCTCAATGAGATCAAACAGCGCATTGCGCTCGCTCCTGCGAAACACCGCCAGGTCGGTGACCAGCATATCGACGATACCCACGCCGGTGAGCGGCAACTCGCACTGCGGCTTGAACTTGGGCGAGCTATCGCGCGCCACGTGTTCCATGACGACGATAATGTTGCGCACCCCTGCCACCAGGTCCATGGCCCCGCCCATGCCTTTGATCATCTTGCCGGGCACCATCCAGTTGGCCAGATCACCGCGCTCCGAGACCTCCATGCCGCCGAGAACGGACAGATCGATGTGCCCGCCACGGATCATCGCGAAGCTCTCGGCCGAGGAGAAATACGACGAGCCCGGTAACTGCGTGATCGTCTGTTTGCCGGCATTGATCAGATCGGCATCTTCCTCGCCCTCGTACGGAAACGGTCCGACGCCGAGCATGCCGTTCTCGGACTGCAGGATGACCTTCATGCCTGCCGGGATGTAATTCGCGACCAACGTTGGAATCCCGATGCCCAGATTCACGTAGTAGCCGTCGCGCAATTCGCGCGCGGCGCGTTGCGCCATCTGTTCACGCGACCACGGCATTGCCGCCCCGCTTGCGCACGGTGCGCTGTTCTATGGGTTTATCGTAGCCATGGCCCTGCACGATCCGGTGCACGTAGATGCCCGGCGTGTGGATCTGATCTGCATCGAGCGCGCCGACTTCCAGCAGCTGCTCGACCTCCGCCACCGTGACGCGTGCGGCAGTGGCCATGACCGGATTGAAATTGCGTGCGGTCTTGCGATAGATGAGATTGCCCTCGGTATCGCCTCGCCAGGCCTTGATGATCGCCAGATCGGCGATGAGCCCGGTCTCGAGCACGTAGCTCGCGCCGTCCAGCACGCGCGTCTCCTTGCCCTGGGCCGCGCGCGTGCCCGCGCCGGTGCGCGTGTAGAAGCCGTAAATGCCCGCACCGCCAGCGCGAATGCGCTCGGCCAGCGTGCCCTGCGGGTTGAACTCGACCTCGAGCTCCCCTGACAGGTACTGGCGCTCGAACTCCTTGTTCTCGCCCACATAAGAGGACACCATCTTGCGGATCTGGCGCGTACGCAAGAGCGGACCCAGTCCGCGCTCATCGGTGCCGGCGTTGTTGGAGATGACGGTCAGGCGGCGCACGCCCGCCTCGCGCAGGGCATCGATGAGCCGCTCCGGAATGCCGCACAGACCGAAACCGCCCGACATGATCGTCATGTCATCGTGCACGATACCGGACAGCGCCGCGCTCGCGCTGGCGTAGACCTTATGCCCTCGGTCCGTGACGCTCGCGTTCATCACGATATTCTAGCCGCTACGCCGCGCCCTGCACTGCCAGCAATCCGCTGCGACCCGGTACGTAGCCGCTGCGCACGACGCCGCTGGGCAGCCGCGCGACATCGAGCCCCGCGAGCAACTTGCGCAGCGACACGAGCTCATAGCCTTGCCCCTGCCAGCCCTGCATCAGGCGGCGCAACACCGGCAGCAATTTCATACCCTCGAGCTCCGCATGCAACGTGTAGACGTGATGCGGATACGGTACGCGCGTGCGCTCGAGCAGCAGCGTGTGCACCTCATCGACCCCGATGCCATCCAGTCCGATCAACTCATCGAGCGTCGGCAAGGTCGTGGGCAGTTGCGGGCAGGCGCTGCGTCGCTGCCCCAGCAATGGCACGAAGGGCGCCGCGCCGCGCGTGTCCGAGGCGCAGCGAAAGCCCAGCTCCTCCTCGAGCGCCAGCGCCGCGGCGTTCATCTGCCAGCCGGCCGCCCCGTGCACGAGCGCAGCCTCGCCGAACACGTCGCGAAAACGCAGCACCGCGCGCAGCATCTGCGCGCGCGTCCAGGCCTCGTCGCGCTGCGCCACAAAGTCCTGCCAGGCCGTGTGATCGAAGCAATGCACGCCCACTTCGAAGCCGGCATCGCGCACGCTGCGCATGATCGCACCGGCCTCGCGTGCGATATCCGGTCCCGGCAACAACGTGCCGTACAGCAGGGTACGAAGTCCGTAATGCTCCAGCACCGAGGTGCGGGTGACCTTGCTGAAGAAGCCGGGCCGAAACACGCGCCGCAATGCGCGCCCGGTGTGATCGGGCCCGAGGCTGAACAGAAAAGTCGCATCGGCGCGCGCCGCCTGCAGCGCATCGAGCAGCGCCGGCACGCCCTCGCGCGTGCCGCGCAGCGTATCCACGTCGATCTTGAGCGCAAGCTGCATGATCCGCGGGCGCCCGGCATGCCCTTTTAGGAGCGCGGCTCGCTTTCGAGTAGTCGGCCGGCCTGCGCAATCTCGCCGCGGTAAGCATCAAAGATGTGCCGCAGCGCCTCGTGCATGCTCACGCGTGGTGACCAGTCAAGCTCCGCACAGGTGTTGTCGATCTTCGGCACGCGATGCTCGACGTCCTGATAGCCCGGACCGTAATAATCGGCCGCGGTGGTGTCGATCAGGCGCACCTTGGCAGCGTTGGTGCGGTATTCCGGATAGGTCGCCGCCGCCTTGAGCATCTCGGTGGCCAGCTCGCGCACCGACAGGCTGTTGGCGGGATTGCCGACATTGTAGATCTTGCGGCTGGCGCGGCCGTCGCGATTCTCGATCATCTTCATGAGCGCATCGATGCCATCGCTCACGCCGGTGAAGCAGCGGCGCTGGCGGCCGCCGTCCACCAGTTGCACATCCTCGCCGCGCGCGATGTGCCCAAGGAACTGCGTGATCACACGCGAGCTGCCTTCCTTGGCCGCATGCATGTTGTCCAGACCCGGACCGATCCAGTTGAACGGCCGGAACAGGGTGTAGTCCAGCTCATCGCGCATGCCGTAGGCGTGGATCACGCGATCGAGCAATTGCTTGGAGCAGGCGTAGATCCAGCGTGGCTTGCTGATCGGACCGTAGACCAGCTCCGAGGCGTAGGGATCGAAGGCGCTGTCGCGACACATGCCGTAGACCTCGGAGGTCGAGGGAAACAGCACGCGTTTGCGGTGCTTGACGCACAGGCGGATGATCGAAAGATTGGCCTCGAAGTCCAGCTCGAATACCCGCAACGGCTCGCGCACGTAGCTCGCAGGCGTCGCGATGGCGACCAGCGGCAGCACCACGTCGCACTTCTTGACATGGTATTCGATCCATTCGCGATTAATCGTGATGTCGCCCTCGAAGAAATGCAGCCGCGGATTGTCCAGCAGCGGCGCGATGCGCTCGCTGTACATGTCCATGCCGTAGACGCGCCAGTCGGTGCTGCCGATTATCCGCGTCGAGAGGTGATGGCCGATGAAGCCATTCACGCCGAGGATCAGAACATTTTGCATCGTCGAGTCACTCCATGACCGCTCGCAGCGCCAGCGCGCGCTCACCGTAGCGTCGGTGGAACGCCTCGGCGCTGCACAAGCCGTCCCCGAGCTCAAATTCCAGCAGCTTGAGTGCGCCATCGTCGCACAGCGCGTACAGCGCGCCCTCGTGCCAGCGCAGTAGCGGTGCCGCACCCTCAGGCACCGGCAGTGCCGCAGGTGCTGCGAGCCACAGCGCGCGCAGGATACGCAGCGGCTCGCCGTCGGCCTGCGTGTAGGCACCCGGGTACGGCGGCGCCACGGCGCGGATCAGATTATAGGCGGCGCGCGATCCGGCCCGCCAATCTATGGCCCCATCGCGCGCGGTGCGCCGCCCGAAGTAGCTGCCCGCCGACAGATCCTGCGGCGTGTGCCTGGCCGTGCCGGCAATCAGCCCCGGCAGCGCGCGGTACAGTGCCACTTCGGCGGCCACGGTGACCTTGCGAAACACCTCGGGCGCGATGTCATCCGGCAGGATCGGCACCGCCTCGCGATCCACGATATCCCCGGCATCCGGTTTGATGCTCATCGCATGCAGCGTGGCGCCGGTTTGCGTCTCACCCTGCAGGATCGCCCAGTTCACGGGCACGCGACCGCGATACTTGGGCAGCAGCGAGCCATGCATGTTGTAGGCACCGCGCGTGGGCAGCGACAGCAACTGCGCCCCGAGCATCAGGCGGTAATAGAACGAGAACAGGAAATCCGGACGCGCCGCGCGGATGCGCTCGACGATCTCCGGTGCGTTCGGGTCTTCGGGCATGCACACCTCGATGCCATGCCAGGCCGCGTGCTGCGCGACGCTCTCGAACCAGATTTTCTCGCCGGGCGCATCGCGATGCGTGAGCACCAGCGGCACCTGGATCCCGCGTGCGAGCAGCGTGCGCAGACAGCGCACGCCCACGTCGTGATAGGCGAACACGACCGCGCGCGCGGGGCGCGCGGCCTCGGCACTCAAGCCTCCCCCTCGGGGCGCTCGAGCACGGTGCCGATCAGATAGCGTGGCCGGTGCCGCACTTCATCATAGATGCGGCTCACGTACTCGCCGATCAGTCCCACCCCGAACAAGGCCACGCCGATCAGGAAGAACGCGATCGCGAACAGCGTGAATACTCCCTCGGCTTCCGGTCCGACCACCAGGCGGCGAATCGCCAGGAAGCCGACGAACAGCACCGAGAAGATCGCGATGATGATGCCGAAGGCTGAGAACCACTGCATCGGCGCGGTACTGAAACCGGTCATGAGGTCGAAGTTGAGCTTCATGAGCCGAAACAGTGAGTATTTCGACACTCCGGCGCCGCGGTGCTCGTGCGCGACATACAGTTCGGCCGGACTGGTCGCGAAGGTATAGGCCAGCGCCGGCACGAAGGTGTTGTATTCCGAGCATTGATTGACAGCATCGACCACGCCGCGCGCATAGCCGCGGAACATACTGCCCTGATCGGTGATGCGAACGCGCGTGGTGCGCTCGCGGATCGCATTGATCAGGCGCGAGGCATAGCGGCGCCAGGCTGCATCCTTGCGCTGTATGCGGATCGTGCCGACGTAGTCGTGACCGGCATCGAGCTGCGCGAGCACACGGCCGATCTCCTCCGGCGGATTCTGCAGATCGGCATCCAGCGTGATCACGTAGCCGCCGCGGCTCTGCGCGAAACCGGCCAGGATCGCCCGATGCTGGCCGAAATTGGCGGCGAGCAATACCACTCGCGTCACATCGGGTCGCAGCTCGAACTGCGCCTTGAGCAGCGCCGCGGAGCGATCGCGGCTGCCGTCGCTGACGAACACGATCTCGTAGCTGCGAGCCAGCGCGTCGAGCGCCGGATACAGCCGTGCAAACAACGCCGGCAGCACCGCCTCCTCGTTGTACACCGGGATCACGACCGAGAACACCGGCTTCGCGCTGCTCATAGCGACTTGAGAATACGAGCGCTTTGCTCGCACACGCGGTCCACGTCCTGCTCACGCATCGCCGGGAACAGGGGCAGCGTGACGATACCGCGACCGATGCGCTCGGCGTGAGGCAGCTCCCCGGGCTTGAAACCCAGGCCGCGATAGAGCGTGAGCAGATGAATCGCCGGGTAGTGCACGCCCACCCCGATGCCGGCCGCGTGCATGGCCTGTATGAATGCGCCGCGCTCGATGCGCGCCGGCAGCACGATCTGGAACATATGCCAGTTGCCGTGCGTGAACTCCTCCAGCGGCAGCTCGCAGCCCAGGTTGCGATCGAAGCGCTCGAAATAGCGCCGCGCCAGTACCCGGCGCCGATCGGTGAACTGCGCCAGGTGTTGCAACTGTCCCAGGCCGATGCAAGCCGCGATGTCGGTCAGATTGTATTTGCCCCCGGGCAGCGTTGAATCGAGCGAGCCGTCGGCAAATCTCTCCACGCCCTGCAGACGCCAGAGCTCGCAGCGGCGCGCCTCATCGCGATTATTCAGGACCAGAGCACCGCCCTCGGCCGTGGTGATGTTTTTATTCGCATGAAAACTCAGAGCGACCAGATCCCCGCCGGCACCGATGCGCTCGCCCTGCCAGTTGGCTCCCATCGACTGCGCCGCATCTTCCAGCACGCGCAGCCCCTGCGCGCGCGCAATTGCATAGAGGCGCGTGCGATCAACCGGCAGGCCCGCCATATCCACCGGCAACAGCAGGCGCGTGCGCGGCGTGATGGCCGCCTGCATGAGCTCCAGGTCGATATTGCGCGTGGCCGGGTCGACATCGACGAACACCGGGCGCGCGCCGGCGCGCAGCACGACATTCGAGGTCGCCACCCAGGAGAGCGAACTGGTGATGACTTCATCGCCGGGTCCGATGCCCAGCAGCGCGAGCGCGATCTCCAGCGCGCCGGTGCCGGAGTTCAGCGCTCGCACGGGGCGAGCACCGCACCAGGCGGATAACTGCGCCTCGAACTCGCGCACCTGCGGCCCACTCGTGATCCAGCCCGAGCGCAATACCTCCGCGACCGCGGCAATCGTAGCCTCGTCGATTGACGGACGCGTGAATGGCAGAAACCCCTCGCTCACGGCCATACTCTGTGCGTCAGCTGCGCGCGACCAGCCAGCAGCCAGCGATGATCACGCCGATGCCGGCGATGCGCGCGGTATTCAGATCCTCTGCAAACAGCCACCATGCCGCGATCGCATTGACGACATAGCCGATCGAGAGCATCGGATAGGCGATGCTGACCTCGACCCGCGACAGCGCGAGTATCCAGACCACCACACTCACGGCGTAGCACAACAGGCCGCCCAGGATCGGCGGGTTGCTGGCGATGCGCTCGAGGATGGTCCAGGCGTGGCCCCAGGTTAAGGAAAGATCAGCGATGGTACGAGCGCCGGCCTTGAGCAACAGCTGGGCCGCGGCATTGAGCAATACGCCTGTGAGGATCAGCGCCAAATCCGCGCTTCTCATCGTCTGACCACCGCGACCAAAGACCCGGCAGTGTATATCACGTGCATCGGCAGACCCAGTGCCTGCAGCTGCCGGTAATCCTCGGGTCGCAGGATGGCCAGCGCATCGCTCTGCCGCTGCCAGTCAGCGGCAAACTCCTGCAGCGTCGCGCGAGCGCGCCATGGCTCCTGTTGCAGGCCAAAATCCAGCTCGCCGCGGTATCCGACCAGTGTGCAGGTACGGCCCCAGTAGAACGTCAATGGCTGCCAGTAACTGTTGACGCAGTAGATCCGGGTCGAGCTCGCGACCCAGGGTACGGTGTGCTGCTCGAGCGCGATCAGGCGCTGCATCTGCGGTAATTGCTCGGCGGCCAGCAATGCGCATTGCGCGAGCATCCAGCTGCCGAGCCCGGCCGCTGCACAGGCCGCGAGCGCGCGCCCTTGCCGCGCCCATTGCGCGCCGAGCGCCGCGCCGAGCGCCAGCAACAGGAACGCGCTGGCGAAGCCCAGAATGCTGCGCCTCGAGGCTCGCGCGACCCATGGCGCGGCCACAGGCAGCAGCCACACGAGCAGTATGAGCAGTCCGAGCACAACGGCGATGAGCGCGAGCGCAGCCAGATGACGCTCGAAGCGCGGCGCGGGCAGGCCGGCAATACAGCGAGCGCATAAGGGCGCGAGCGCCGGGATCATCGGCACAATGTACGGTACGAGCTTGGACTGCGAGAGGCTGAAGAACACGAACACGAATGCGGCCCAGACCAGCAATAGCGCCGTGCCGCGCTCGCCGCCGCGTGCTGCTCCCCACGCCTGCCGCAGCGCGCGCGGCAGCAGCGCCGTCCACGGCAGCAGTCCCAGGATCAGCACCGGCACGTAAAACCAGGGCGGCTCGTAGCGATCGAAGCCCGCGCGGCTCATATAGCGCTGCACATGCTGCACGATGAAAAAGAAATGCGGGAATTCAGGATTGCGAGCGCCGACCACGAGGAACCAGGGTGAGGCCAGCACGAGCAGCGCGATGAGGCTCCACCAGGGTTGCGCGCGCAGCGCCAGCGACCAGTCTCGCATCCACAGCATATACAGCAGCGCTACGGCGCCCGGAATCAGGATGCCAACCAGGCCCTTCGACAGCACCGCGAGCGCGACGCCTGCGCCGAGCAGCACCGGCAGCAACCAGGCGCGCTGCTGCGCTCGCGCGCTTCCAGGACCCTGCGCCAGCAATACCAGTGCGCTCATCGCGATCTGCAGCGTGAAGCACAGGCCCATATCGAGCGTGGCAAAGTGCGCGAGTGCGAGATAGAGCAGCGAGCTGCCCTGGATGATCACGGCCAGCAGCGCGGTGCGCTCATCATAGAGCCGGCGCACGAGTGAGCGCGTGAGCAGCAGTCCCAGAAATCCGGCCAGAGCCGGC
>JBEKUL010000087.1:0-13679 GCA_049515055.1 Steroidobacteraceae bacterium
TGCCGGCTTGAGTGAACGCACTATTCAGCGAATCGAGACCTGCGGGGACTGTTCACTGGACTCTAAGATGGCCCTGGCCTCCGCATTTGAACTGCCTCCATCGGCACTGAGTAAATCTGACGAACCGCCAGCTACTGAGCCAACGCTTCTGACGGATTGGGCAGGCGCTGCAGCTCTGCTTATATGCGGATTGATCCCTGCGGTTGTGATAATGCTGACCGCGACGAATGGCGCGTGGGAGGTAGCATCGTTATTTAGCGTGATCGGTATTACGGTGGTCCTGACCGTAATATCGTATGGGGCAAGAGCCACCTACGCGTTTTTTGATCGGACATCGTGGATAGTGCGATATCCCGTGCCGGCACCGGGATTAATTGGGCTGATATCTCAGGCCAAGTCTGTGATTGCCACTGTGTACGCCGTGGGGGCGTTTGCCTCTGTCGTAACTGGTATCGCGATCTTGATTTACGCTCCAGTTGTCTCGACAAACCCCAAGGTCTTCGTGCCAATCCTTCTCAAGCCGATGATCGATGCAGCGCTCTTCTCGGAGTTTTGGATAAGGCCGTTCAAACGCAAGTTACAGCGGATGCTCGCGAATCAGCTAGAAGTCATTGCTCGCGGGGCCCCGACAGCAGCCTGACGGCTGCTCACTCCTCTCTCAGTGTTCCGTCCAGTGAAAATATTCTTGTTTGGCAAAGTCGTCGTAGAAGAGCTCGTATCCCTCCTGGTCTTCACCTCTCAAGGAATGGAATACCCATTCCGACGTTCCCCCGTTATCTAAGTCCGCTGCCTCCATAGGCATCATTTGATGTCCCAGCAAACGGAGCCCTTGGGAATTGAGAACAAACCAGTAGTCGAAGAAGTGCTCATCGTTAAACCAACCGCAGATCGATCTAGCCCCATCCAACCTCTCGCCAAAGATCACCTCGTCGTTGGCGGATCTGTAGGCTTTGATGATTATGATTTCGTCGTCCGAATAGGGCAGCATTTTCTCTGGCCCTTGTTCAGGCTGCTCACACTGCGGCATTTCGGGTATTTGCTTCCGCAACGCTTGGACCGCGAGCTGTCTTTCGGTCACTGACAGCATCGTCGGCTTCCAGTGCTCCGGGTCCCGGAAATTCGGCTCGGACACCACTAGCAGCGGCCTGGTTTTGGCCGAGCCGCTGGTATAGGCGAAATCCGAGGCGCCTACGCTTATCGTCGGAACATCCGCCGGATTGGTCGTGATGATCTGCGTACCGATGTCGGCATACCAGTGAAGCGGGCCGGGGTTCCGACTGCTGATGTGCCCAACGGATTCACCGTCAAAGACAACGGTCCAATCCACCTTGTCCGGGTAAGGATTGCTCGCCTCCGCCAGCGCCTCCCGCGAACCAAAGTGACTGTCCATGGGTAGCCACGTTGAGCCTTGTTTCCTGAAAGCGATCCTCACGTGGCGCTGCGAGCTTATGGGCGGCTCGTGCGTCTGGGGACCCTCAAGGATACCGACATATATAGGCGAATCAGCCGTTGCCAACGGTGGTCCGATTAGTCCAACCCAACACAACAGCCCCAGGCTCAGACTCGATAGACTTTTCATGGCGCGGGCACATTCCAACTTTTGGCTAATGATAACTAGGCTCGCGGCCAATCTTTTCCCAGGAACGCACGGACCGAGATCAGCACCCACGAACAGGCGTACAACCACAGTACCGGGTTCGTCCGCATGACATCTTGGCAGCGGCTCACGACCCGTGCAGGTCCACGGCGATAGACAGCGACGAATGTTGGAATAGCTAACGTTCGGCTCACACAAATCAGATAACGGCTAAGTTCCAGCGCAACCAGAATTGTCACGATATCCAGCCCGACGGCATTGACTGCGGGAAGTATGAAGGTCGCTTCCGGCAGTACAGAAATGAGCACGAGTCCGATTACTACCAGAAAAAACAAGATTCGGTAAGGCGGTGGTTCGATCACGGGTGATCCAATTACCCGCACGACGGCCATGACGGCGATGCCAATTACAATCAGCCAGCCCATAATATCCCGCCCCGGCGCCCCTTCGGTCCACACGCCTTTACGAAGTCTACCTCGGTCTCAGCTTGCTAACCGGGACAGCGTGTTGGCGTCGCGGGCCAGAAGCCAGCGGCCGTCGGGCTGCTTTCGATATATGGTGATGCGGTGACCGGCCAACTTCGCTGCTTCTCCGCCGGCGCGCGGTGTTAGAGACAACGAGTCCCTGCACAATGTATAGGCGACTTCGCCGACGATCACGAGCTCTTCCAGCTCGCTGATGCAATGGACCCGGAATTGTTGGTGAGCGGCTGAGAAGCCGACGGGGAAGCCGTCTCGGCCGAACGGCGCCTGGCCCGGATTCAGAAACACGACATCGTCCGCCACCAAGGTGAGCAAGCGGACAAGATCGCCGGCGTTGACTGCATCAATCCAAGTCGTGTGTACCTGACGCACAGCTCGTTCCTCAGACCCCATCTGCAACCTCCACTGATGAAACAGATCGATCACGCCACAATCAGGGCGCGGGTCAGCAAGAATGGCCTTTATACTGAGGAACTCTTGGCGCCGAAGTCGACGGCCGTGGTATTCCCGCCGCAAAGCAGTACGCCCACGCGCTCACCTTTACTCGGCTTATGGAGCCCGAAGAGCAGTGCCGCGAAGGCCGCCGCCCCGCCGGGCTCGGTCACGATCCGTAGCACATTCCACAGCATTTGCTGCGCCGCTTCGATGGCAGTGTCTGGAACCAAAATGACGCGCTCCACATACTGTCGCGCCAGCGGGTACATCAAAGCGCCCACCTGTTTTGGCGCAAGCGAATCGGCTGCAAGGCCGCCCGCCTCTGCAATGACCGGCCGCCCGGCATCCAGAGCGCGTGTGAGCGTCGGTGCCAATTCCGGCTCAACGCCGATGATACGAACGGCGCCGCTATACCAAGCCGCGATCCCACCAATGAGCCCGCCACCCCCGACGGCAATGAGAAGCGTATCTATGGACGGCGATTGCTGCTCGAATTCATGACCGACCGTCCCTTGACCCAACAGCGTTTCCACTTGATCGAAGGCGTGAATCTGCAGCGCGCCGGAGGTACTCGCCCAGGCCTGGCTCGCTTCAAGGGCATCTGCGTATCGTTCACCTGACACGACGAGATCGGCGCCACACTCGCGAATCCTCGAGATCTTTGCGGGCGACGCCACACTGGGCACAAAGATTCGCGCCGGTAGTTTCAGCCGCCTGGCTGCGTAGGCCACGGCGACGCCATGATTGCCGCCCGATGCAGCAACGACACCCGCGGAAGGGATCTGCCGGAGCAGTAGATTGGCAAATGCACCGCGAGCCTTGAAAGAGCCAGCATGCTGGAGTAATTCCAGTTTCAGAATGACCCGACAAGTACCGAGGTCAAAATCGGTGCCATCGATCTCGATCACCGGGGTACGACGAATGTATGGCTGAATCTCGTCGTACGTGCGCGCAATGCCTTGCTTGGTTAATCGAGGGTGGAATGGTTCCGCGTCGCCCCTGTCCTTCCGCTTATCGAGCGACAAGATCTATCTCGACCGATGCACCCAAGGGCAACGCCGAAACAGCGATGGTGGTCCGCGCGGGATAAGGGGCTTCAAACTGCCGCTCGTACACCGAGTTCATCTGTGCAAAGTCCTTCATGTCAGTGAGATAAACACCGACCCGAACGACATCGGTCAACGTCTTTCCGGCAGCCCGGAGTGCCGCTCGAAGATTCTGAAAAACTTGCTGCGTTTGCGTGGCGACGTCTCCTGCAACGAGTTTGCCCGTTGCTGGGCTTTGGGCCACTTGGCCGCTCAGGAAAATAAATTCTCCGGCTCGGATAGCCTGCGAGAAAGGCCCCACAGCCGGCGCGAGTTCGTTGCTGGTGATGGCTTCTCTAGACACGCATTACTCCTGGATCGGCGCGGGAATGTTGACAAGAATCTAACGGAACCCAGCTGTTTCGCGATAACCAGCGCCAGCTGATCTATTCCTTACTTGGGGCTCTTCATCGTGTACCAGATTTGCGGCGTGCCCTTGACTCCGGATTTCTCCATCGCGGCTTTGAGCTCGGGTAACGCAGCAAATGCCTTGGCCTTCTCCAGGCTGTGGAAATCGTGGACCACCGTCACGTCGTTCGGGTCATCCGCCGATTGGTACACCGCTTGGTAGAAGACGCCGTTCTTCTTCTGAGTTGAAACAAATGCGTCGTATACCTTGCGCCACGCGCTGTAATCTACAACTTCATGACGTACGAATAATCTCACATCCCCAGCACGCGTCACGCCGGTGGCGCCAAGCATCGCAATCCCCATCAAGCATGCAAGCAACAGATTTCTGGCTTTCATTTGTTCTCCCCATCATTTTGATGTCATCCAACGTGGCGAAAGCTGCTATTCCAGATTTCACCATCTATTGATCATAGGCGAAAGGTTGGACCGCGCGCCACGGGACCGCGGTGAATCAGTTTGCCTGACCCATGGCTTTGATCAACCGGTACGTGTACTCAACGCTCTCGTCGAATGCTTGGACACCCACGCGCTCATCGCGCCCGTGCGCACGGTTTTCATCCACATCCAACCACACGCCGCTCAAATCGTAGCTGGGAATACCTGCGTTGCGGGTCTGGCGATCGTCGCTGAAGCCGGTGGCCATCGTGGGGACTATCGGTACTCCGGGCCACATCGAATGGGCCACTGTCGCTACTTTCGCCAACAGTTGCGGCGTTGGCGGGGATTCGGGGCTTACGATCGGTGGCGCGTCCATCTTGATGCTTATCTTCGGATCATGCAGCGTGCGCACCAATATCGCCTGGACGTTCTCGGCAGTGTCGCCGGGCATCATCCGACACTGGACCGTCGACTTGGCGCGCTGAGGCAACGCGTTCTCGGCATGCCCACCGGAAATCAGGGTAGCCACGCATGTCGTGCGCAGCTGCGCGTTGAGACGCACGATCTTACTGAGCCGCTCGGCGGCAGCCAGATCTGGCGGCGACTTCGCCACCGCACGCATGTCTGGCCCGTTCTCGCCGGGCTCCAATACGGCCATCCGCTCAAAGCTCGCGCGCGTCGTCGCCGTCAGCATTACCGGGAATTTATATGCTTCCAGCCGACCCAGGCCATCAGCCAAACGATAGATCGCATTGTCCGGGCCCGGCAGCGAACCGTGACCGCCAGCGCTCATTGTTTCGAGCGTGAAGGTGACGTAAGTCTTCTCGCTGGTGCCGACTTGAAAGTAAAGGCGCTCGCCGTTTTTGGCGCAGCCGCCGCCGCCGTCCAGATTGATCGCTACGCCAGCGTCGATCAGTTCACGATGGTCCTTCAGTAGAAAGGCGGGCCCAT
This sequence comes from Steroidobacteraceae bacterium, assembly GCA_049515055.1. GTDB lineage: Bacteria > Pseudomonadota > Gammaproteobacteria > Steroidobacterales > Steroidobacteraceae > FEN-1191. The sequence continues at coordinate 5,340 of JBEKUL010000087.1, forward strand.
TTGAATCACCACCCGCTTCTTCGTCGGCAGTAAAGGCAAAGATGAGATCACGGTCCGGAATGAAGCCCTCATGGTGCAGCCGGATCAAGGATTCCACCAGCGCGGCGTCACCGTCCTTCATGTCAATCGAGCCACGCCCGTAGAACCAGCCTTCCTTTTCCGTCAGCTTGAACGGACCGACCGACCAGTCCTCAGGTCTCGCATCCACGACATCCAGGTGACCCAGGAAAAGTACCGGCTTTGCCCTGGTGTCGCCGTGATAGCGGACTACGATATTTGCTTTAGTAGGGTGCTCCGGCGGAGCTAGGATAGCAATGTCCTTCTCCGGAAAGCCTGCCGCGCTCAGTTGCCGTGCGATCGCCTTGGCTGCGTCCGTTGATCCGTACTCGTGCGTGCTATTGATCTCGACGAGTTCTTTCAGAATCGCGCGCGCCAGTTTCTGGTCTGACGCGGGCGGGATCGGTCCCGATGTGGCGGCAGATACAGCAGATGCCAAGCTGACCAGGAGCGCGGCGTGCCAGCAAGCGATGATCTTGTTCACGCAAATCCTGTGGTGGGAGTGTCAAAGAGTCTATGGAAAATTACTCGCTTTGAACGCTTCTTGTCCACAAAACGCCCCGAAGCTAACGCTCCCGATTCGGCCTGAATGCGCTATTTCTTGACCGCGCTTACTTACCTTGGCGCCGCGCTGGCGCCAAGCCGCAGTGCCAAGGCTCCCGCTAGCGATCCTTGGAGTCCACCGGAACGGCGTTCCCCCATACAGCTTTGTGCCGCCGCGGACTACTGAATAGACAGCTGGCCGGCAACTCGCCCCGTAGCGGGGCGCAATGGCGACATCGCGTCCGCTATGCCGGCTCCTGATCCCGGAGCCGCCAGTGGTGAATGGCCGTCGGGTCACCAGCGCCTGTATGTCGGGTAGGCTTGGTAGATCTAAGAGCCGCCTTTTTGCGCTTGCAGAGCATTTTGCCAGAGTGTGTATGTGTCTACGTTCACTGAAATCGGCGTCGCGGCGACCTGCGCATCGACAAACTCACGGAAGTGTTTGCCATACTGTGCCGCCGAAAGTTTCCATGCGGCTCGAAATCCTGCGCGGCTCATGAATACTCGGAGGCCCGCACAATAGCTGTCGAACGCGGCCCGATCCAGCGCGCCGCTATGGTACTGCAGGAACGAGTCTTCCCCGCTCAAGAAGGCCGCGCGGCACAACAGCAGCCATTGCGTCACCTCCTCGCGCGTAAGGGTCGGATCTCCCGCCATGCCTTTTTCCCAGACGCGTGCGAGCTCCGCACCGGCGATGCTCAGCGCCGCTTTACTCACCCGATCGGCACGACCCTGCTGCATGATTGCCCGCTGGCTGCGATCGGCCCCGCGCACCTGCAGACCCAAATAAATCAGCGAGCCTACGACCGCAACAGACGCGATGGACTGGCTCGCATAGAAAATCTCTTCTAAAGTCATGACGGATTCCTTTTCACAACTGAGCAGTTCGTCTGATTGCGCCACTCAAGTCGCGACTGAACGCAGCTAGATTGGCGGCGCGGGTCATACCGGATAACGTATCAGGTGACGAATACCGTGGCCACATGCGCGATTTCAATCATGGCTTTTCGGCAGCGAATAATGGGTGAGGAACGGCGATTTTGGCCGACCCCCGCTGGCACAAAGCGACGCTCACGCTGGCGATATCGACATAACCAAAGTGCCGTCGTCGTGCCCGCGCCGCCATGGTGAACAACGGCAGTTACTCGCGAAAACAACTTTTCGTGTGCTACATCATCGACCAGGAGGCAATCTGATCCGGTGTCGATTCGGCGCAGGTTCCTCCATCCTTGCGAGATGCCCGCGTTGAGGGTCCAATACCGGCGGAACTGCCACACAGAGGGTATTTCACTATGGGCGCAGCCTCTATCGGCTTGGATTGTGTCTTCGAGGTCGGACTCAAGCTTCCTGATGTCAGGGAAAGCCCGTATTACGGGGCCCGGGCACTGAAGTTGAATGGTCAAATGGTGGCTTGCACGCCTGTGAACAAATCTGCGGAGGCCAATAGTGTTGTCGTCGCGATGAGCTTGGAGCGGCGCACTGCCTTGCTCAAGAAGTCGCCGTCGCTCTACTACATCACCGATCACTATGCTCCGCATCCGGCAATGCTGATCCGGTTGTCCAAGATTTCCGGCGCGGAGCTCGAGCGCACTCTGCGCATGGCCTGGGAATTTGCCGCCTCACAGGGTGCCGTGCCGCGATCGCCTGACAAAGCGAAACGGCGCTAGTTAATAGTGTCCAATAGGCAGGCGGCCGGGAATGGCCCTTGTTGACCCCTCAAAAGACGTTCATGACCGTGCAACTGCATGACCGCTTGCGCGCTCGTAATTAATTTACACGAGTGCGTTTTTCAGACACCTATATTTCGCAATATCAACCCTAGCGTGCCGAGCATAAAGGAAGAGTCCCAGTGCGAAAATCGCCAGCGCCGCCAGGTCGATAATCGGTGATACCGAAGGCGGCCTGCTCCGATATGTCCGAATTGCAGTGCCCGCCAGCCCAAGCACCGCCATGACCGTGCACGCATAGAATCCCAATCGGATCGTCTTCAGATTCCTCTCTGCCCTGGCAATAGCAAGATCGATCATCTCGGCCAATGCCTTCATATCTCCGCTCGCTCTGACAGGTAGCAGTAACGACACCGCAATTGACACCAGTGCTGATATAGCCAGGACAGCGATTCCTCGTGTGACAAAGTTCCACGTATCCGTCGCCCAACCCTTCCAAATTGTGAGAGCCCCGATGATGAGGCCGCCGGCGGCGAGCAGAGTCCCTACCGCAATGCCCGCTCTGATCAAGAATGACTGGCGGCGCAAACGGGATTTGAGACGCGGCATGATTACATTGATGTCTGGATTAAGTGCCGACCATGCAACACCCAATTCCTCCCAGTAGGCATCGTTAGTTGCTCTCATGACCTGTCTCCGATGAGTATGCGAAGCAGCTCCTTCGCCCGCGCCATGCGAATGGAAACCGCGTTTGCAGTGATGCCAAGAACATCTGCTATTTCCCTCGGCGTCAGACCTTCCAGAGTTAGCATCGCCGTTTGGCGATACGACAGGGGCAGCTTCCGCACCGCAGAGGCGAGCTTACTCTGCTCGTCCAGCGCAACAGCCTGGCTTTCAGGACCACCCTCGGTCGCCGGGACGTTTCCGTCAAGTTCTAGGGATGTCGGCAATTTAAGCGCTCGCTTTACATGCGTAATAGCGCGGTTGGTAGCTATACGCGCGACAAAAGTACGCAATTGTGAGTTTCCACGAAATGTGGGCAGGGCCCTCCATATTGCGAAGTAAATGTCCTGCACCAGATCTTCAAGCAGGAGAGGTTCAGCCTCATAGCTTGAGGCGATACGCTTTATCATGGCGCCCTGTTCTTGCACGATCCGGTCAAAAACCTGCGCGGTCGTCATAAGTGCGAAAGCCGAAACTCCGTCATCTCGCTAAGGCAATAGTCTCCCCGCAGGTTTATTTCTTTCAAGCGAGGAAGCCACCCCCTTCAGTCTCCGCATTAAGCTGTTCAAGAGCACTCTGGGAATGGTGAGCGGCCAGCAATGGCGGCTCCCTGGCTGGTAGTTCGAGCCCGACATGCGCAGTCATCAATGAAGGAATCACCAGCAAGAACCGGAGTGTATAACACGGTCATTCGTGGGATTCTGCGATCACTCGATACGGCCAATCCCGCCGATGACGCAAGGCAAGGCAAGGAAATAATGCATAGCGAGCCCTGCACTGACCGGCCTGTTGCGACAGCGCAAACCTTATGAGCGGCACTGCAGAGCAGGCAAAGCTCGGATCGGGCTGGGTCACTTCAATCGAGCTGACATTACTCGGAGCGATCTGGGGAGCTTCGTTTCTATTTATGCGCATCGCCGCCGCAGATTTCGGCCCGTTTGCGCTAGTGGAAGTACGCCTCTCACTCGGGGCGCTTGTGCTGCTACCCTTTCTCTGGCATTCGCGCAGCAGCTTCGCTCCGCGCGTGATCTGGCGGCTGGCCGGTATCGGTATCATCAACTCCGCCATCCCGTTCGTATTGTTTGCCTGGGGCGCCGAGCGCGCGCCAGCCGGTATCGGCGCGATCACAAATGCCATGACGGTCCCGTTCACCGCTCTGATGGCGTTCGTGCTCTATCGCGAGCCAATCGGCCGTCAGCGTATGATCGGGTTGCTCACCGGGTTCCTGGGTGTAATCGTGCTGGCAGCTGACAAGACCGGCGGCAGCGGCGTATGGCCGGCAGCATTGGCTGGTACGCTGGCCGCGTTGTTCTATGGCGTCGCTGTGAATCTGATCCGCCACTATCTGGCCGGCGTGCCAGCCAGTGCTGTGGCCGCGGCCACGTTACTGAGCGCCAGCGTGTTCGTTGCACCCTTCGCGTTGCTGAGCTGGCCACGGCATCCCGTACCGCTGCACTCGTGGATCAGCGCATTGGCGCTCGGCATCATCTGCACGGGCGCGGCGTTCGTGTTCTACTATCGGTTGATCAATCGGATCGGCGGCCCGCGCGCCTCGACCGTGACCTATCTCATACCGCTGTTCGGCGTCGTGTGGGCCTGGATCGTGCTAGGCGAGCAGCTTACGATTCGCATGGCCGTGGCTGCGATCTGCATCCTTGCGGGCGTCGCAGTCAGTCAGCGCAGATAGGCCGCCAGGTACACAGGCTGACCCCAACGTATACGAGCAGGCTAGCGCCCAGACCGACATAGATCGGCAGATCGGAATCGATGCCGCAGGCGCCGAGCAGTGCGACCACGAGAATGCTGCCAACCGCGATCGATGCCAGCGCGCCGGCCGTAGTGCCGCGCCGCCACATGATCGCGCCGATCACGGATACGAGCAGTCCACCGACAAGTAGATCGTAGGCTATTGTCAGAGCGGCCAGCACGTCGCGCATCAAGCAGGACAGGGCCATCATGACGATGCCGAGCATCAGCGTGACTGCGCGGCTCTGACCTATCGAGCCGGCATTACCGGCGCCGCGCAACGGCAGATAGACGTCCTCCAGCAGCACCGTGGATGCAGCCAGCAGGCAGGCACTGGCCGTCGACATGATGGCGGCCAGCGCGGCCGCGAGCACCAGGCCACGCAGTCCCATCGGCAGCACGACGTTGACGATTTGCGCAAAGGCCAGATCGGCATTGCCGAGCGGCGGCAGGAAGACTCGACCCGCCGTCCCGATCAGGGCCCCGGCCAGTCCGTAGCACAGGCAATAAAGGCCCACGCCGAGTCCGCCGCGTTGCGCCACCTTGACGCTGCGGGCCGTGAATACGCGCTGCCAGACGTCCTGGCCGATGATGATGCCGAAGAAATACAGCACGAAGAGCGAAAAGATCTTGCTGGTGCCGATGTGGGTCAACGAGAAGAAGCCTGCGGGAAGCCGCTCGTGCATCGCCGTAAGACCACCCGCGTGCAGGATCGCTCCTGGCAGCAGGATAAAGAAGATGCCGATGGTCTTGATGATGAACTGGATGATATCGGTCAGGGTCAGGGACCACATGCCGCCGAGCACCGAGTAGACCACCATCACGGCGCTGCTGAGCAGAATCGCGGGCGTGCGCGGAATGCCGACGATGACCTCCATGACCGATCCCACGGCGATCGTTGCTGTAACACTGACCATCAGGTCGTAGGCCACCATGACGACGCCACCACCGATGCGCGCGAGCGGGCTGTAGCGTCGCTCGAGCAGCTCGGGGACCGTGTAGAGATTGAGGCCCAGGATGCGCTTAACGAACACCAGGCTCAGCACGATGATGCCGAGGCCGAACATGCATACGAACCACATGCCCGAGACGCCGTAGGTGTAGCCGAGCTTGACGGTGCCGATCGTCGAGGCGCCGCCAAGCACGATCGCCGCGAGCGTGCCGGAATAAAGCCAGGGACCGACCGAACGACCGGCAACAAGGAACTGGTCCTGCGTGGTGGCCTTGCGGCGCGCCCAGAAGCCGGCCGCAAGGATGCCGATCATGTAGGCGATAACGACCAGCAGATCAAGCCGGGCCATATTCAGTGTCCCAACAGCTGCCGGCTAGCGTGGATTGCCGCGGCTTCCTGGTTTAAGTCGAAGGAGCGCATCAGCCGGAAATACACGCTGCCGCCGACCAGCAGACCCACCAGCCAGCCGACATCGATTCCGCCGAGCTCGCGCGCAACCGGCCCCGTATAGATTCCCGGTAGCGCAATAAACGGCGCGGTCGCAGCCAGTCCGATCAGATAAGCGCTCAGTCCTCTGATGCCCCAGGCTCCATAGATGCCTCGGGGCAGAAATAAATGCGAGACTGCATAGCGCCCATGTCGCACGAAGAAGTAATCGATCAGATTGATGGAGGTCCACGGCGCCAGCAGATACAGCATGATCGTGAGCACGGCAAACAGCAGCTCAATGGCGTCGGCATTGATTGCCAGGGCCAGCACCAGCGTGATCGCACTGAATACCAGAATCGTGGCGATGCGCAGACGTGCCGTCGGCGGCACTTCGATCAGCGAATTGAGTGCCGTCACAACCGTCAGCATGCCGCTGTAGGCGTTCAGACCCATCGCCGCGACCAACGCGAGCACCGAAGCCAATGCCATGAGCGCGCCGAAACCTTTGAATACAGCATCGCCGGCAGCGTGCAATGCGACCAGACCATCGGTGGCGCCGAGGCGTGTGGCAAGCCATGCGCCCAATGCAATCAGCCATATCGCCGATGATGCCGCGCCGATGAACACCGCGGCGATAATCGCGCGCCGGGGTGTGGTGCGCGGCAGATAGCGCGAGTAATCCGAAACAGAGGGCGCATAGGTGATGTTATAGCTCGCACTGGCGGCGAACTGGCCGCAGAACGCCACCCAGCTGAAATGGGTGACTGCCATGTGGACCGCCACGACCCTGCCGGACACGATGGCCAGCGTCAGCAGTGTGTACAGCGGCATGCACAACATAAAGCACCAGCGAAACATACGGTGCAGCCAATCGTAGCCGTAGATCGCGAGCAGCGTTGCAGCCCCGACGGCCGCGAGCGCAACCAGCCTTTCGTTCCAGCCTAGTACGCCATTGAGTCCGTGCGCGGTCAGCACGCTGTCGGCCACGTTGAAGCCAATGAAGGTGAACAGCGTACCAATCAGCACCACGATCACGCCACGAAAGCCAAACTGCGCGCGCGACTGGATCATCTGCGGCAGGCCGAGTTCGGGTCCCTGCGAGGCATGAAAGGCTACGAATATCGTACCAAATAAAATACCGAGCGCGCCCGCGAGGCTGGTGTAACCAAATCCTAATCCCAGGCTCGGGCCGACGAACCCGAGAGCGATGGTGAAAAACTGAAAGTTACCGAGGAACCAGAACGGCCCCTGATCGATCACGCGCCCGTGGCGCTCGTGCTCGGCGACGTAGTCTATGGATTTAGTTTCAATCGACAGATATGCCGCCAGCGCGCAGTTGAGCGGCTAATGGCGCGAGCTGCGCTTCGTAGTGTCGCCACTGTGATACCGAGGAATCATAGAGCGGCCGGCGCACTTGCGCGGCACTGGCGGTCGTGGTCGGAGCTGGATTCTGATGAAACTGCGCGCAGGCGTCCTGCCATTCGAGACCACAGAACTTCAACAGGCTGAGCGTCACACCGAGCTGATCGGAGATCAGATCTTCGTAGCGCAAAGAGAGCATCGCTCCTGGCATGCACCGCCACCAGTGTTCCATCAGGCGCCGGTACGCGAGGTAGTAGCGGCCGATCTCATCCAGATCATAGGAAAAAGGATAGCCATCCTCGAACAGCATCTTGTACATGGCGTAGCACGCCGCCATCGGGCTGCGGCTCACATGGATGATCTTTGCATTGGGCAGAGCGCGACGGATCAACCCGCAGTAGAGGTAATTCAGCGGCATTTTATCGGTGAAATAATCAGCGGCGGCGCCCGCTGCTCGCGCGCGCTCGAGATAGTCGCGTCCCAATGCGGCAAAATCCAGGCTGGCGGAAGCCGCGATGAGCTCCTGGCGCGACATCTGCGTGCGAGCGCTCTGCTTGCGCACGGCATCGACGATAGCCAGCGCAAAGGCGTTAAGCTCGCCGGCCGAGCTCACCAGTGAATGACTGCTTAGAATGCGATCGACCAAGGTGCTGCCGCTGCGCGGCAGTCCGAGTATGAAAATGGGCGCGGCCGCGCTTGGTGCGACCTTGCCGCCGTCCGGTATCGGCGCGCCTGGCGGCGGCACCGGAAACGCCTGAATGATCCAGTCGACAGTCGCCAGGTCGCGCTCGATGTCGTACTGTATGTGCGCTCGTCGTATGCGTGCGCCATGTTGCAGTCGCTGGAATGATCGCGGGTAAT
>JBEKUL010000088.1:0-13458 GCA_049515055.1 Steroidobacteraceae bacterium
AAGAACACGACGATCCCGACCAAGGCGGCGAATGTGTTCTCGACGGCGGACGACAATCAGACGGCCGTGACCATACATGTGCTGCAGGGCGAGCGCGAGCGCGCTGCGGACAACAAGTCCCTGGGCAAATTCGATCTGACCGACATTCCGCCGGCGCCGCGCGGTCTGCCGCAGGTGGAGGTCACGTTCGATATCGATGCCAATGGCATTTTGAATGTGTCGGCCAAGGACAAGGCGACCGGCAAGGAACAGCGCATCGTGATTCGCGCCTCCAGCGGCCTGCAGGAGGATGAGATCAAGCGCATGGTCAAGGACGCCGAGATGCACGCGGACGAGGATCGTAAGTTCCGCGAGCTGGTGGAGACCCGCAATCGCGCCGATGCCATGGTGCATTCGGTCGAAAGAGCGCTCAAGGATCTGGGCGAGAAGGTCAGCGCCGACGAGCGGGCCAAGGCCGAAGCGGCGCTTGGCGATCTGAAGAGCGTGCTGAAGTCGGACGACAAGGAAGCGATTGAAAAGAAAACCGAAGCGCTGGCGCAGGCTTCTGCGGCCATCGCTCAGCGCGCTTACGCGGCGAACCAGCCGCCCGGTAGCGCCGATGCCGGTGCACCGCCGCCCGGGGCCGACGCTGGAGCTTCGGCAGGCGCCGGCGCGAAGTCAGAGGAGAACGTTGTGGACGCAGAGTTCGAGGAAGTACGCGACAAGGGTCGACGAGCCTCCTGAAGGGATCGAACCGCGGCCGGGTCCGCGGACCAGCGCGCATGAGCGCTGCTGCCGAAGTCCGGGGCGTGTCCGGGGGCTGCAGCGCCGGCGCGCATTTGCTTTTGCATAGCACGAGAATGCTGACGGGTACGCATGGCGAAGCGTGATTACTACAAGGTGCTCGATCTGGCTCGCAACGCGAGCGAGGCGGAGATCAAGAAGTCGTATCGGCGCCTGGCGATGAAATTTCACCCGGATCGCAACCCCGGAGATCATGAGGCCGAGGAGAAATTCAAGGAGGCCAAAGAAGCCTACGAAGTACTCTCGGATGCACAAAAGCGCGGTGTCTACGACCAGTATGGTCACGCCGGCATAGCGGCCAGCCGCAACGCGCAGGCTGGGGCATCCGGCTTTGCCGGCGCTGAGGCCTTCAGCGACATCTTTGGCGATGTCTTCGGTGACATCTTCGGCGGCGCGCGCCGCGGCGGCGCCTCGCAGGTGTATCGCGGTGCGGATCTGCGCTATGAGGCCGAATTGGATCTGGCCCAGGCCGTATTCGGCCATACCATCGAGATCGATGCGCAGCGCTTCGTCGAGTGTGAGATCTGCCATGGCACGGGTGCGGCCAAGGGATCCGCACCGGTCACCTGTGAGACCTGCAAGGGCAATGGTCAGGTGCGCGTCTCCCAGGGATTCTTCACGTTGCAGCAGACCTGCCCACACTGTCGCGGCAGCGGACGCGTCGTGCGCAACCCCTGCGATGCTTGCCTCGGGCAGGGGCGCATCCGCCGCAACAAGAAGCTCTCGGTCAAGATTCCGCCCGGCGTGGACAATGGTGATCGGGTGCGCCTGGCCGGTGAGGGCGAAGCCGGGCGCAACGGCGGCCCGGCCGGTGATCTGTACGTCGAAGTGCGGGTGCGGGAGCATGCGATCTTCGAGCGCGACGGCGCGCACCTGAGCTGCGAGGTGCCGATCAGCTTCACGGCCGCAACGCTGGGTGGCACGGTGGATGTGCCCACGCTCGATGGGCACGTGGTGCTGAAGATTCCAGCCGAGAGTCAGTCCGGCCGGGTCTTTCGACTGCGCGAGAAGGGCGTCAAATCCGTGCGCGGTGGCAGCCGCGGGGATCTGTTCTGCCGGGTCGTGGTCGAGACACCGGTGAACCTGAGCCATGAGCAACGCGCGCTGCTGCGCGAATTTGATCAGTCGCTGCAGCGTGATGGAGACAAACATACGCCGCGACAGATCGGCTTTCTGGAGGCCGTCAAGCGCTTCTTCGCCGGTGGTCAGACGTGAGCGAGGCGGCGAGCGCCGCAGCCCCGGTCCGCACTGTCCTGATCGGAGCCACCGGCCGCATGGGAGCCAACATACTGCGCTTGCTGCCGCGCTTCCCGGCATTGCGGCTCACCGGAGCGCTCGCCTCCGAGGCCAGTAAAGGGATCGGTCAAGACGCTACCGGCCGGCTCGGTGCTGCAGCCTGCGGGGTCAAGATCTCGGCTGCGCTGGCGCCGTTGTTGAGTCAGGCCGATCTTGCGCTCGACTTCTCGAGCGCCGATGCGGCCGCTGCGAACCTCGCCGCCTGCGTTGCAGCCGGCGTACCCTTGTTGCTCGGAACCACGGGTCTGGCGCCCGAGCTGCAGGGGCCACTGGCACTCGCCGCCCGCAGCATCGCGCTGCTGGTGGCGCCGAACACCAGCCTCGGGGCGAATCTGCTGCTTGAGCTCGTGGCGCGCGCCGCCCGGGCGCTGCCGCCTGCCTACGACATCGAAGTGCTCGAGTCCCACCACCGTGACAAGATCGATGCTCCTTCAGGCACAGCGCTGGCATTGGGAAAGGCCGCAGCGCAGGCCCGAGGCGTGTCCCTCGAACAGATGGGGCTCTATGGGCGCCACGGTCGGGGCGCGGCGCGTGCAGCGGGCCAGATTGGCTTCGCGGTCGTGCGCGGCGGGGATGTGGTCGGCGAGCACGAAGTCATGTTCCTGGGGGAGGGTGAGAGGCTGACTTTGCGGCATTGCGCAACTGATCGCGCGGTGTTTGCCCACGGCGCGCTCGTAGTCGCTCAGTGGCTGGTGAGACAGCCGCCGGGGCGCTACGAAATGAAGGATTTTCTATAATGAAAACAATATAATTAAGACACAATAGTGAGATCGATTATAGCACGTCGTGAGCCGCTTCCAGGCCTTGCAGAGAGCCGAGGTTTCCAGATATTCACATGGACAGGGACGGTAGGGGTCTTTAAACTTTTGCCCCGTAATCCGAGTATCGGGTTAGTCCGCACAAGGCGGGAGGATGTTCCAAAAGAACTCCTCCCGCTTTGTGCATCTGCAGCTCGTGAACTGCAATCGGCCCGCGCATCGCGCTTCGGATGCGCCGCATGGAGAGGGATGAAGTGACTGCACCAGCGGTGCTGGCTCTCGCAGACGGATCCGTCTTCAGAGGTCAGTCCATTGGAGCCTCCGGCAATACGACCGGCGAAGTCGTCTTCAATACCGCCATCACCGGCTATCAGGAAATCCTCACCGACCCGTCCTACGCCCGTCAGATCGTCACGCTGACCTATCCTCATATCGGCAATACGGGCGCGACCCCGGAGGACATGGAGTCGGGCCAGATCTACGCAGCAGGATTGGTCATACGCGAGCTATCGTTGCTCAGCAGCAGCTGGCGCGCCGCAGGCACATTGACAGAATTCCTGCAGCGCGGTCGCGTGGTCGCGATCGCGGGCATCGACACGCGCCGCCTCACGCGCCTGCTGCGCGATCAGGGCGCGCAGTCGGGTTGCATCATGACGGGCGAGCGCGTGGAGGAGGCGATTGCGGTGCGCGCGGCGCGCGCCTTTCCCGGTCTCAAGGGCATGGATCTGGCCAAAGTCGTAAGCACGCGACAGATTTATCAGTGGAATGACGGCAGTCTGGGGCGCGAGGCCATGCCACTGCGCGCGGCCCAGCGTCTGCATGTGGTTGCCTACGACTATGGGGTCAAGCGCAACATCCTGCGCGTGCTGTCCGATCACGGTTGTCGCGTCACCGTGGTGCCGGCCATGACCAGCGCCGCCGATGTGCTGGCCTTGAATCCGGATGGCGTGTTCCTCTCCAATGGGCCTGGGGACCCGGAGCCCTGCGATTACGCCATACGGGCCATACGGGAGCTGCTGGAAACCGATGTGCCGATCTTCGGTATCTGCCTGGGCCATCAATTGCTCGGCCTTGCCAGTGGCGCGGCGACCGTGAAGATGAAGTTTGGTCACCACGGAGCCAATCACCCGGTGCAGGAACTGCAGACCGGACGCGTGCTGATCTCGAGTCAGAATCACGGCTTCGCGGTCGATGAGGCGACGTTGCCGGCGAACCTGGTGCCGACGCATCGCTCATTGTTCGACGGCACCCTGCAGGGCATGGCGCGCCTTGATCGGCCCGCCTTCAGCTTTCAAGGTCACCCGGAAGCCAGTCCCGGACCCCACGACCTGCGGCCATTGTTCGAGCAGTTCATGCACGCCATGATTCGCCGGCTGCAGCAGCAGTTGCGCTCACTGCGGGCCAACAACTTGCGCAAGCAGATCGCCGAAGGCTAAAGCCGCAGCGCTGCACGATGCCCAAGCGTACCGACATCAAAAGTATCCTGATCATCGGGGCAGGTCCCATCGTGATCGGGCAGGCCTGCGAGTTCGATTACTCCGGCGCACAGGCCTGCAAGGCGCTGCGTGAGGAGGGCTATCGGGTCATCCTCGTGAATTCCAATCCGGCCACGATCATGACGGACCCGGAAAGCGCCGATGCGATCTATATCGAGCCGGTAAACTGGCGCACGATCGCTCGCATCATCCAGCGCGAGCGGCCCGATGCACTGTTGCCGACCATGGGCGGGCAGACCGGCCTGAATACCGCGCTCGATCTGGTACGCGAAGGCGTGCTCAAGCAGTACAACGTCGAACTGATCGCCGCCTCGCGCGCCGCGATCGACATGGCAGAGGACCGCGAGCGCTTCCGCAATGCCATGCGCGAAATTGGTCTGGCCGTACCGCACTCGCAGGCTGCACGCAGTCTCGAGGAGGCGCTGGCGGTACAGGGCAGCATCGGCTATCCGATCGTGATCCGGCCGTCCTTCACGCTGGGCGGCAGCGGCGGCGGTATCGCCTATAACCGCGAGGAGTTCGAGACCATCGTGCAGCGCGGACTGGATACTTCCCCGACGCGTGAGCTGCTGCTCGAGGAGTCCGTACTGGGCTGGAAGGAGTACGAGCTCGAGGTGGTGCGCGACGCCAAGGACAATTGCATCATCGTCTGCTCGATCGAGAATCTGGATCCGATGGGCGTGCATACCGGTGACTCGATCACGGTTGCCCCCGTACAGACACTGACCGACAAGGAATACCAGCGCATGCGCGATGCGGCGATCGCGGTGCTGCGCAAGGTCGGCGTCGAGACCGGCGGCTCCAATGTGCAGTTTGCCGTCAATCCGAAGGACGGCCGGCTGTTGGTGATCGAGATGAACCCGCGCGTCTCGCGCTCCTCGGCGCTGGCCTCGAAGGCCACAGGCTTCCCGATCGCGAAGGTCGCGGCCAAGCTCGCGGTCGGCTATACCCTCGATGAGCTCAGGAACGAGATCACCGGCGGGGCGACGCCGGCCTCGTTCGAGCCTTCGATCGACTATGTGGTCACGAAGATTCCGCGCTTCACCTTTGAGAAGTTCCCGTCTGCCAACAACCGCCTGACCACGCAGATGAAGTCCGTGGGCGAAGTCATGGCGATCGGGCGCACGTTCCAGGAGTCGCTGCACAAGGCCTTGCGCGGCCTGGAGACCGGGCTGGACGGCCTGGACCCGCAGCTCTCGCTGCCGCTGACCGAGGAATCAACCAATCAGCTGATCTACGAGCTGCGCGCGCCCGGGGCCGACCGCCTGCTCTATGTCGCCGATGCCTTCCGCGCCGGCTGGGATATCGAGCGCGTCGCCGAGCTCACGACGATCGATCCCTGGTTCCTGGCGCAGATCGCCGACCTCATCGCCGAGGAGACGCGCGTTGCGCGCGAGGGCGAGAGCGCGCTCGACGGCGCGCGGCTGCGTGCGCTCAAGCGCAAGGGCTTCTCGGATCGGCGACTGGCACGCCTGAGCGGCTCGAGCGAGGCGCGCATTCGAGCCCGGCGGCGCGAATTCGCGATCGCGCCCGTGTACAAGCGCGTCGACAGCTGCGCGGCGGAGTTTCGCAGTTCTACCGCCTACCTGTACTCGACCTACGAGGAGGAGTGCGAGGCCGAGCCGAGCGCCCGGCGCAAGATCATGATCCTCGGCGGCGGTCCCAATCGCATCGGTCAGGGTATCGAATTTGACTACTGCTGCGTGCATGCAGCCATGGCCCTGCGCGCGCAGGGCTTCGAGACCATCATGGTCAACTGCAATCCCGAGACGGTCTCGACCGACTATGACACTTCGGATCGGCTCTATTTTGAGCCCCTGACGCTCGAGGACGTACTGGAGGTTATCGCCAGGGAGAAGCCCGAGGGCGTGATCGTGCAGTTTGGCGGCCAGACCCCGTTGAAGCTCTCGCGAGCGCTCGAAGCCGCGGGCGCCCCGATCATCGGCACCTCGCCCGACTCGATTGACGTGGCCGAGGATCGCGAGCGCTTCCAGCATCTGGTACGACGGCTCGGGCTCAAGCAACCGGCCAATGCGACCGCGCGCACCGAGGAGCAGGCGGTATTGCTCGCCCGTGAGGTGGGCTATCCACTGGTGGTGAGGCCCTCGTACGTGCTCGGTGGGCGCGCGATGGATGTCGTCTTCAGCGAGGAAGATCTGCGCTCCTACATGGGGCGCGCCGTACAGGTGTCCAACGACAGCCCGGTATTGCTCGACCGCTTTCTGGACGTCGCGATCGAGGTCGACGTCGATGCGGTCTGCGACGGCGAGGATGTGCTGATCGGCGGCATCATGGAGCACGTTGAGCAGGCCGGCGTGCACTCGGGTGACTCGAGCTGCTCGCTGCCGCCCAACAGCCTCTCGAGTCAGTTGCAGGACGAGCTGCGTGCGCAGACGCGCAAGCTGGCCCTCGCGCTCAATGTGGTCGGGCTCATGAACGTGCAGTTCGCAATTCAGAACGGCGTGGTCTACGTGCTCGAAGTCAATCCGCGCGCTTCGCGCACCGTGCCGTTCGTGTCCAAGGCGACCGGTGTGCCGATCGCCAAGATCGCCGCGCGCGTGATGACCGGAGAGAAGCTGCGCGAGCTCGGCGCGCTGCTCGAGCGCGTGCCGCCCTATTACTCGGTCAAGGAAGCGGTGTTTCCATTCCTGAAGTTTCCGGAGTCCGATCCGATCCTCGGCCCGGAGATGAAATCCACCGGCGAGGTCATGGGCACCGGCCGTACCTTCGGTGAGGCTTATGCGAAATCGCAGAGCGCTTCGGGCGTGATCCTGCCGCGGCTGGGCTGCTGCCTGATCAGTGTGCGCGAGCGCGATAAGAACGGTGCCGTAGCGCTGGCGCAGCGCCTGCTCGCACACGGCTTCACGATTGTGGCCACGAGCGGCACGGCGCGCGTGCTGCAGGCCGCGGGCATCGAGTGCCGGCGCGTGAATAAAGTGCGCGAAGGCCGGCCACACATCGTCGATATGATCAAGAACGACGAGATCGATCTGATCGTCAACACCACCGAAGGCAAGCAGGCCATACTGGAATCCAATTCGATACGCCGCGAAGCCGTACACCGCCGTGTCACCTATTACACGACGCTGGCCGCAGCGCTCGCGACCTGCGAGGCGCTGGATCATTTGGACGAGGTCGACGTCAATCGGCTGCAGGATCTGCACGAACAGGTCGCGCTGAGCGCGGCCGCCGCCGCGGCCGCGAGCGAGGTCGGCACATGACGCGCTCGCCGATGACGCTGCGCGGGGCCGAGTTATTGCGCACCGAGCTCAAGCGGCTGAAGTCCGAAGAGCGCCCGCGGGTGATCAAGGCAATCAGCGAGGCTCGCAGCCACGGGGATCTGTCCGAGAACGCCGAGTACCACGCCGCGCGCGAACAGCAGGGCTTCATCGAGGGCCGGATCATGGAGATCGAGACTCGACTGGCCGCGGCGCAGATCATCGATGTCTCCAAGCTGCCGCCCACGGGGCGCGTCGTGTTCGGCTCGACCGTGGAGCTCGAGGATCAGGACGAAGGCGCGGCGGTCACCTACCAGATCGTGGGCGAGGATGAGGCCGATATTCGCGCGGGACGCGTGTCCGTGACCTCACCGATCGCGCGCGCGCTGATCGGCCGGATGAGCGGGGATGTGGTCGACGTCAGTGCTCCGGGCAGAACCCGCAGCTACGAGATCGTCTCGGTCAAGTATCTCTAGGGCGAGCCTGCTGATGGCACGCCGATCCAGGAGCAGCGAGCGCTGGTTGCGCGAACATCACGCCGACCCTTATGTGCAACGGGCCAGGGCAGAAGGCTGGCGCTCGCGTGCGGTCTATAAACTCGAGGAGATCGACCGCGCTCAGCGGCTGTTGCGCCCCGGCATGCTGGTGCTCGATCTGGGGGCAGCGCCGGGCGCCTGGAGCCAGTATGCGCGAGCGCGAGTGGGCCGTGCTGGACGGGTCGTGGCGAGCGATGTGCTGGCGATGGAGGCCTTGCCCGGGGTCGAGTTCATGCAGGGCGATTTGCGCGAAGCTGCGCATTGCGAGCAGCTCGTGGCGGCGCTGGGCCAGGCGCAGGTCGACATCGTACTGTCCGATATGGCGCCGAATCTGAGCGGCCTGGACGCCATCGACGCGCCGCAAAGCCTGTACCTGGCGGAACTGGCCCTGGATATCTCGCAGCAGCTCTTGAAAGCCCAGGGCAGCGCCCTGATCAAACTGCTGCAAGGCGTCGGATTCGAGGCATTTATCGCAGCCGCGCGACGCGCCTACCGTACGGTCAAGTTATTGAAGCCAAAGGCGTCACGATCTCGAAGCCCGGAAACGTACTTGCTGGCCTCCGGCAGGCGGATGGTGTAGCGTCGTGCTCAAAGCTGCGCCGGTGCGCCGGCGGCTCCCCGCAACATGGTGAATGCCGTTGAATGATTTGACTAAAAATATCCTGCTCTGGGTAGTCATCGTACTGGTGATGCTGGCGGTGTTCAGCCGCTATATGCCCGCGGGCCCGCAGCGCCAGGAGATCCGCTATTCGGATTTCGTCAACGACGTGCACAACAATCGCGTCGACAGCGTGGTGCTGCAAGGTGACACGATCCGCGGGGTGCTCAAGGACAAGCAGCAGTTTGAGACCTACAACCCCGAGACCAATTACACGGCGCTGATCGGGGAGCTGCTCAAGGCGAATGTGGCGATCGAGGGACAGCCGCCCAAGCAGCCGAATTTCCTCGCGCAATTGCTGTTGCAGCTCGCCCCGGCGCTGCTGCTGATGCTCGTATTCGTTTATCTGCTGCGCCAGATGCAGGGTGCCGCCGGCGGCCGCGGGGCCATGTCCTTCGGCAAGAGCCGTGCGCGCCTGCTCGGCGAGGATCAGGTCAACGTGACCTTCGCCGATGTCGCCGGCGTCGATGAGGCCAAACAGGAGGTCGGCGAGATCGTCGATTTCCTCAAGGATCCGGGCAAGTTTCAGAAGCTTGGCGGCAAGATTCCCAAGGGCGTGCTCATGGTCGGCTCGCCCGGCACCGGCAAGACGCTGCTGGCGCGCGCGATCGCGGGGGAAGCCAAGGTACCGTTCTTCACGATCTCGGGCTCCGATTTCGTCGAGATGTTCGTCGGTGTGGGCGCCTCACGCGTGCGCGATATGTTCGAGCAGGCCAAAAAGCACGCTCCCTGCATCATCTTTATCGATGAGATCGATGCGGTGGGGCGCCATCGCGGCGCTGGCCTGGGCGGCGGTCACGATGAGCGCGAGCAGACCCTGAATCAGCTGCTGGTGGAGATGGATGGCTTCGAAGGCAATGAAGGCATCATCGTCATCGCGGCGACCAACCGTCCCGACGTGCTCGACCCGGCGCTGTTGCGTCCGGGGCGCTTCGACCGGCAGGTGGTCGTGCCCCTGCCCGACGTGCGCGGTCGCGAGCAGATCCTGCGTGTGCACATGCGGCGCGTGCCCTTGTCCGACGACGTCAAACCCGCGCTCATAGCGCGCGGCACGCCGGGCTTCTCGGGCGCCGATCTTGCCAACCTGGTCAACGAGGCTGCGCTCTTTGCCGCGCGTGCGAATCAGCGGCTCGTGTCGATGGAGCAGTTCGAGCGCGCCAAGGACAAGATCCTCATGGGCGCCGAGCGGCGCTCGATGGTGATGACCGATGCCGAGAAGCGCATGACCGCCTATCACGAATCCGGGCACGCGATCGTCGGCATCTCGGTGCCCGAGCACGATCCGGTCTACAAGGTCACGATCATTCCGCGCGGGCGCGCCCTGGGCGTGACGCAATTCCTGCCCGAGCAGGATCGCTACTCGATGAGCCGGCGGCGGCTGGAGAGCTCCATTGCCACGCTGTTCGGCGGCCGCATCGCCGAGGAGATCATCTTCGGAGTCGATGCCGTCACGACCGGGGCTGCAAACGATATCGAGCGGGCGACCGAGCTGGCGCGCAACATGGTGACGAAGTGGGGCCTGTCGGACCGGCTCGGGCCGCTGACCTATACCGAGGAAGCAGGTGAGGTATTCCTGGGCCGCAGCGTCACGCAGCACAAGCAAGTCTCGGATGAGACCGCGCACGCGATCGATGAGGAAGTCAGGCGCGTGATCGAGACCAATTACCGGCGGGCGAAGGAGATACTCGAGACCAATCTCGAGCGGCTGCACACGATGGCCGAGGCGCTGATCAAATATGAGACCATCACCGACTCGCAGATCCAGGACATCATGGCAGGTCGCACGCCCAAGCCGCCTGAGGGCTGGGACGATTCGACGCCGACGACCGGCTCGGGCGGTGGCAAGCCCGTGACGGCGCCGTTAGGCGGCCCGTCCGAGGCGCCGATCGCGCGACCCGCCGGGCAGCACTGAGCACAGGGGCGCGGGGCCCTATGGCCACGCGCCAGCTTGAGCCATGCATCTGCTGTGCGCGGGCCGAACCCTCGAACTCGATACCGCCGTGGTCATGGGCGTGCTCAATGTCACGCCCGATTCCTTCTATGACGGCGGGCGCTTTGCCGATCCGGCCGCAGCACTGGCGCACGCGCAGCGTATGGCCGAGGAGGGCGCTGCGATCATCGATATCGGCGGGGAGTCGACCCGGCCCGGCGCCCGCAGTATCGACTGCGCGCAGGAACTGGCGCGCGTGCTGCCGGTGGTCGAACGCGTGGCCGCGCGCCTGCCGGTCCTGATTTCCGTCGATACGTCCAATCCTGAGCTCATGCGGCGAGCCGCCGCTGCCGGGGCTCACATGATCAATGACGTGAGGGCTCTGCGCGCGCCGCGGGCACTTGAGGCCGCCGCTGCAGGCAATCTGGCCATCTGCCTGGTGCACATGCTGGGCGAGCCGCCCGATATGCAGCGCGCGCCGCAGTACCATGACGTGGTCGCCGAGGTGGCCGCCTTCCTGGAGGAGCGGGTACGCGCCTGCGTCGCGGCCGGCATCGAGCGCGAGCGCCTCGCCATTGACCCCGGGTTCGGATTCGGCAAATCCACGGCGCATAATCTGCAGTTGTTGCGCCGTCTCGAGGAACTCGAGCGTTCGGGATTGCCGCTCGTCGTGGGTCTGTCGCGCAAATCGATGCTCGCGGCGTTGACGGGCAGGCCACAGGAGGGGCGCCTGGCCGGCAGCATCGCGCTGGCCGCAGTGGCCGTGGCGCGCGGGGCGCGTATCGTGCGGGCGCATGATGTCGCGGCGAGCGTGGATGCCGTGCGCGTCGCCAGCGCATTGCGAGGAGCATGAGCGTGCAGAGACTGTATTTCGGTACCGATGGGATTCGCGGTAGCGTCGTCACCGATCCGATGACGGTCGACTTCGCGCTGCGCCTGGCCAGTGCCGCCGCGCAGGTGCTGATCCCGCAGGGCGGTACCGTATTGATCGGCAAAGACACACGCGTATCCGGCTATCTGTTTGAGTCCGCATTGGAGGCGGGTTTTGTCGCCGCCGGCGTCAATGTATTGCTGACCGGTCCGTTGCCCACGCCGGCAGTCGCCTACGTAACACGCGACCTGCGCTGCCAGCTCGGCGTGGTGATTAGTGCGTCGCACAATCTGTACGAGGATAACGGCATCAAATTCTTCGACGGCGACGGACTGAAGCTCTCGGATGAGCTCGAGGAGCGCATCGAACGACAGCTTTCGGTCGCGCCTGTGACACGTGCCTCGCGTGAGCTCGGGCGGGCGCGGCGCGCGGAGAGCTCGCCCGTGCGCTACCAGGAATTCTGCGCCGGCGTGCTGCCCCGGGGCATGGACCTCTCGAATCTGAAGATCGTGGTCGACTGCGCCAACGGCGCCACCTACAAGGTCGCGCCGCGCATTCTGGCGGACCTCGAGGCCGAGGTCGTACCGATCGGCTGCTCGCCCAACGGGCGCAATATCAACGACGGCTGCGGCTCAACCTCCCCGGCGCTGCTGCAGCTGACCGTTCCGGGCGTACGTGCGCAGGTGGGCATCGCCTTCGACGGCGACGGCGATCGCGTGGTCATGGTCGATCACCTGGGCCGGCTGGTCGATGGCGATCAATTGCTTTACGTGATTGCCTCGGCCGCCAAGAGCGCAGGCGCATTCCGCGGTCCCGTGGTGGGCACCGTGATGAGCAATTTCGGGCTGGAATTGGCACTGCGCCGGCTGGGCATCGAGTTCATTCGTGTACCGGTCGGTGACCGGCACGTACTCGCGAAGCTGGTCGAGAGCGGCGGGGTGCTCGGTGGGGAGACCTCGGGCCACATCCTGAGCCTCGAGCGCACCACCACCGGCGATGGCCTGATCACGGCGCTGCAGGTGCTCGCCATCATGAAGCAGAGCGGACTATCGCTGGCCGAGCTCGCTGCCGGCATGGAACGCATGCCGCAGGTATTGCTCAATGTAGAGGTCGAGCAGCGCTTCGATCCTGCCGAAGTGCCCGCGATACTGGCCGCGCAGCAGCGGGTCGAGGCCTACCTTGCCGGCGAAGGACGCGTCGTGCTGCGCGCTTCCGGCACCGAGCCGGTCATCCGCGTCATGGTGGAAGGACGCGATGAGGCCGACGTGCGCGGCTGCGCCAATGAGCTCGCGCAGGCCGTGCGCTCGGCCGTGCCGCACCGAGCGACACCGGCTTAGCACGATTCAACAAGGGGTACAGATTCATGCGCCGCAAGCTCGTAGCCGGCAACTGGAAGATGCACGGATCGCGCGCCACCAACGCGCCCCTGGTCGAAGCGATTCTGGCCTCCGAGCAGCCCGAGCGCACCGATTGCGTGATCTGTCCACCCTTCGTGTATCTGTCGGAGATTGCGCGCCTGTTGCGCGGCGCGGCCACCAAGCTGGGCGCGCAGGATGTCTGTGCCGAGGGGCACGGTGCCTATACCGGTGAGGTGTCGGCCGCGATGCTCCAGGATGTGGGCTGCAGCTACGTGATCGTAGGGCATTCCGAACGGCGCCATCTCTATGGCGAGGACGACGTGCTGGTGGCACGCAAGTTCGCTGCGGCGCTGGCTCACGGCCTGAAGCCCATTCTGTGCGTGGGCGAGCTGCTCGCGCAGCGCGAGGCCGAGCTGACCCAGGAAGTGGTGGGCCGCCAGCTCGAGGCGGTCGTGGCGCTCACCGGCATCGAAGCGTTTGCCGAGGCCGTGATCGCCTATGAGCCGGTATGGGCGATCGGCACCGGGCGTACGGCATCGCCGCAGCAGGCGCAG
>JBEKUL010000089.1:0-15213 GCA_049515055.1 Steroidobacteraceae bacterium
ATGGGAGATCAGCGTGCCTTCCGGCAGCGATTCACTGTCCTCGCTCATGCGCTTGCGCCGCCGCGGCGGCCGGTTGTTCCTGGGGTGGGGTGGCGTAAGGGTTGGTCACGTCGGGCGTGGCAGCAGCGGGCGCAGTCGTGTCGGACGCTGGCGGCTCCGGTGCCGCGCCATTGGCGATCCAGGGCACACTCTCGGGCTCCGGCGCCGGCGCTGCCGCTGCTGCGGGCTCCGGTACAACGGGTGGTACGGGGGGCGCCGGCTCTGGCTGCGCAGCGGCGGAATTGCGGGCTGCGGCCTCGCGCTCGCGCAGTTCCAGATCCCGGTTCAGGGCATTGGCTTCCTGCTCGAGCTGATCGCGGAATTGGCGCGCCATGCTGCGCGCGCGGCCGATCCAGCGGCCAATCGTGGCGGCCAGCCGTGGCAGCTTTTCCGGCCCCAGCACCACCAGGGCTATGCCGAAGATCACCAGTATTTCGGAAAAATCGATCCCGAACATCGCATGCCGCGCATTTCCGTGCCGCCTCAGGCGTGGGGCGCGGGCTTGCTCTCGCCGCTGTGCTGCGGACCCTTGGCGACCTCTGGAAACTCCGCATCCTTGGACGCGGGGGCTGGAATCTGCTTGGCGGGCTCCTCACTCTCGCCCTCGTTCATGGCCTTCTTGAAGCCGCGGAAGGCCGAGCCGAGGTCGGATCCAAGCGTCTTGATCTTCTTGCCGCCGAATACCAGCAGCACGATCAACAGTATGATTAACAGATGTTTAGGTGCGAACAGGTCCATGGGATGCTCCCGGCAATCGAGGGCCCGAAAGTCGCAGGCCGATGAGGCGCATCATAGGGCATTTGGCAGTGCACAACTAAGGCTTCGGTCGCGGATTGGGCTCGCGCCTCACCCCGTAGAGGTCTGCAACCAGAAGGTAACCGGCCCGTCGTTGACCAGTGACACGTGCATGTGCGCGCCGAACTGGCCTGCCGCAACCGGCTGGTGGCTTGCTCGCGCCTGGCTCAGCAGGTGCTCGAACAAGCGTGCGGCCAGAGCCGGATCGGCGGCCGGGGAAAAGGACGCGCGATTACCGCGGCCGGTATCGGCAGCCAGCGTGAGCTGCGGCACCAGCAGCAGCCCGCCACCCAGCTCCCGCAGGCACAGCGCCATGCGAGCGTTGCCGTCGGCGAACACGCGGTAGTCCAGCACTCGCCGTAACAGCCGCTCGGCGCTGGTCTGGCTGTCCTCGCGCACGATACCAATGAAGGCGAGCAAGCCATGCTCGATGGCTGCGATATCGCGCCCGTCGACGCGCACGCTGGCCTGGGTGACGCGTTGGATCAGTGCGATCATGCAGTAGTAAAAGCGTGTCTCAGTACGTAAACTTTGCGCCCGCGCGCCGCCTTGTTCGGGCGGCATTATTCATCAGCCATGGCCCGTTCGCTCGGGTCGGAGAGGAACGGTGCCCAATCGCCTGATGCTCAAGATCGTGCTCGTGACCGTCGGCTTGGGTGCCTGTGCGGCAGCGTTTGCCGACGGTGATGTCGAGCGTGGCAAGACGCTCTCCTATACCTGCCTGGGATGCCATGGAATCGAGGACTATAAAAACGTCTATCCGACCTACAGCGTGCCGCAGCTCTCGGGGCAACATCCTGAATATCTCGTCGCGGCCCTCAAGGAATACAAGAGCGGCGAGCGCTCACACGTGACGATGCATGAGCAGGCCACGTCGCTGTCCGATGAGGACATGCTGGACATCGCCGGCTATTTCGGTGGCAGCGTTCTGAAACCCGGGGCGAGCGCGGTCGGCACGCCGCCGCCAAAGGTCGCGCAATTGTGCGTGGCGTGCCACGGCAAGGATGGAGTCGGAATCAGCGGCACTTACCCCACGCTGGCGGGCCAGCATGCCGATTACCTCCTGCGTGCGCTCCAGGAATATCAGCGTGGCGATCGCAAGAATGCCGTGATGGCGACGTTTGTAACCGGCCTGAGTCAGAGTGACCTGGAAGGTATCGCCGTGTACTACTCGAAACAGACTCCGCCGCTGCGCACGGTTACCCGTCGCACCTCGTTCCTGTCACCGAATTAACGGCGCGAGGAAATTGGCGGCCGCCGCATAGTAAGCGTCGCAATTTGATCTGCGCCGAAACGCTCCGGCCTCATCCGCGGCCGCGAGATACTGGACCGCTGCGCCATTGACGCGCAGTCGCGCCGCCAGTTGCTCGGATTCGTACGCCGGCACGTCGGGGTCGGCCTGACCCTGCACGAACAGGACCGGCAGACGAATCGAAGTCAGGTTCGCCAGCATCCCGAGATGCGGCAGAAAGGCGGCAATGCCGCCGCGCAGCCGGTCGCGGTATTGCGCCAGCGAGGCGAGCGCGAGGTAGCCGCCATAGCCCTCGCCCATGACCAGCACGCGCGTGCGATCGAGCTCGCGCTGCAGGCCGATCCAGACCAGTAGCGAACCCACGTCGCGCACGGCGTCGTCGCGCAAATCGCCCTGACCGAGCCCTTGAAATGCCTGGCCCGCGCCCGAGGAGCCGCGAACATCCGGTGCCAGCACCACGAAGCCCAGTTCACTGACCAGGTACTGCAGCATGGCATCGTAGCCCGGTCGAAACTCGGCGCCCCCGCCACTGCGCAGCAGAATCAACACCGGCCGTGGCGCCGGGGGGCTCGGGGCGGCGCTGGGCCGATAGGCGTAGAGATTTAGCATGCGTGGCTGCCCATCGATGCGGTCCCAGGTCGGGAAGTGCAGCAAGCTCGGCGCGACCAGGCGCTCAGGGTCGAGCAAACCGAGCTCCCCTTGTGTCCAGCGGGTCAGCGTTTGCGTGTCGGGCTCGTAGACGTACACGTCACGCGGCTCGCGGTGCGATTCGAGCGTAACGGCGAGCCGTCTGCCGGTGGCGTCGAATCTGAGGCCGCTGATCAAACCGGGGCCCACCGCGCCGACGCTGATCTCGAGCTTGCGCTGCTGATCCACGAGCTGCAGGCGACTCATGCCGTTGTCATCGATCGTGTAGGCCAGATAGTGGCCATCGGGGCTCTGATCAAACAACTCCACGTCGTGGCCGCCCGGACTCGAGAGTGCGCGCACCTCGCCCATGATCGGATCGAGGTAACTGAGCTGCCAGAATCCTGTGCCGCTCCCGTTATCGACGGCGCTGAGCAGCAGGATGCCGCGCCCGTCCGGGGCAAAGCGCGCCTGGCGCGCGCGTACCGGCACACCAGGCGCCGCGGGCTTGTTGTCGCTCCGGCGCGTGAGTGCGAGGGGCTCGGGCTGCGTATCGTCCAGGTTTGCAATGTAGAGCTCGAGCTCGCCAGTGCCGGCGGCAGCCGGACCGGTATCGACGCTTGCTGGCTCGCGGCCGAGCAGCAACCGATGATCATCGAACGCCCAGTCGAGGACCTGCCAGCGATAGCCTGCGCCGCCAGCCACCCGTTGCGGCGTAGCGCTCAGCGCGCCGGTATCGAGCAGGTAGATTTCGCGATCATGCCCGCCGCTGCGCTCACTGCCGAACGCCAGACGCTTGCCGTCGTGCGCCCAGAATGCGGCGCCATCGCGGTTGCTGCCGTCGGTCAGCGGCACCAGCATATGAGCCGTCGGCCGGTACAGCACCAGCGCCGTGCGCCCAGAGTCGCGCGCGTTCAGCGTGACAAAGGCGTCATCGTGCGCGGGCTGCGCCGCAGCTGCGATGATGCCTGATGGCTCGAAGCTCAACTGCTCGCGCATCGACAAGGGCGAGCGCACGCGATGAACCTGCATCGTCTCGCCAAAGCGCGTCATCACCAGCATGCTGCCATCGGCCAGCCAGTCGACGAAGCTGCTCGAGCGCGATTCCAGGTAGCGCGGCAGGCTCAGCGCGACGGCCGGGTCTGCTCTGGCCAGATCCACGCGCGTGAGCCTGACGGACTCCGCCGGCTGCGCGAGCAGCGCGGCGCTCGCGCATTGCAGAAGCATGCCGGGGAGCCACGCGCGCGCGGTACGATTGGGATTGAAATGCCGCATTGGGTTGGTATCGTGCCTCATGGCCGGCGAGCAGTGAACCATGGTCGAGGCGATCACTCCAGATCAATTCCCCGCGTACCGGATTCGCCAGCACGCCGGACGTGTCGAGGCGCGCTGGGAGCAGTTGTCGGTCGATGAGCTCTCGGCCGGCGAGGTCGTCATTCGCGTCTCGCATTCGAGCATCAACTATAAGGACGCACTGGCAGCAAGCGGTGCGGGTCGTATCCTGCGGCGCTGGCCGCTGGTCGGCGGCATCGATCTGGCCGGTCGTGTCGAGAGCTCGAGCGACGCGCGCTTTGTGCGCGGCGCCGAGGTGCTGGTGACAGGCTGCGGGCTGTCCGAGACGCGCGATGGCGGCTATGCGCTCTACGCACGCGTGCCGGCCGCAGCCGTGGTGCCGATGCCGGCCGGACTGGATGCCAGCTCGGCGATGGGGCTGGGAACCGCCGGCTTTGCCGCCGGACTGGCCTATATGCTCATGGAGCGCAATGGCCAGCGCAGCGCGCTCGGACCGATCGCAGTGAGCGGTGCGAGCGGGGGCGTGGGCTCGATCGCTGTGGATCTCTTCGCCGGCAAGGGCTTTGAGGTCAGCGCGCTGACGGGCAAGCACGAGGCCGAGTCCTATCTGCGCGAGCTGGGTGCGGCGCAGATCATTTTCCGTGAGCAATTGGGCATCACGGCGCAGCCGCTGGAGACGGCGCATTGGGGCGGGGCGGTCGATAATGTCGGCGGTGAGCTGCTTTCCTGGCTGCTGCGCAGCACGCGCGAGCGCGGCAACGTCGCCAGCATCGGGCTGGCCGCAGGCAATGAGCTGCACACTACGGTGCTGCCCTTCATATTGCGTGGCGTGAGCCTGCTGGGTGTCAATTCATCGAGCACCACGAGCGAGCTGCGGGCCCAGGTCTGGTCGCGCCTGGCTACGGATCTGAAGCCACGGCATCTGGATCGCATCGTCACCCGCACGATCGATCGCAGCGAGCTGTCCCGAGCCTTCGATGATTACCTGCACAGCCGCGTGATCGGGCGCACCGTGGTGCGCATGGAATGAGCAGCGAGCCGCAACGGCTCATCGATGACGCGCGCGAGCTCGGGGTCACGTTAAATGCCGACCAGGCCGCAGGGCTGCTGCGCCTGCTCGATGAGCTCGCGAGCTGGAATCGCCACTACAATCTGACCGCCATTACGCAGCGCGAGAGCATGATCCGCGCTCATCTGCTGGATAGTCTGTCCGCGCAGGCCGATCTGCAGGGCACGCTCATCGCCGATGTCGGCACCGGTGCCGGCTTTCCGGGTCTGCCGCTGGCGCTGGCGCAGCCGCAGCGAGCGTTCACGCTGATCGACTCAGTGGCAAAGAAAATCCGCTTCGTCAGCCACGCGGTGCGCTTGCTGGGCCTGACAAACGTCGCGGTGCTGGCGCTACGTGCCGAGAGCCTGACGCCCGAGCAGCCGTTCGATACCGTCGTAGCGCGCGCCTTCGCGCCGCTGGCGGACCTGCTCGAGCGCGTGCAGGGGCTGTGCGGGCCCGCAACGCGCGTCGTTGCTCTGAAGGGCCGCTATCCGTCTGATGAGCTCGCCGAGTTGCCGCGCGGCTGGCGCCTGCTGCAGGTGCGCGCCATACAGATCCCCGGGCTGCAGGCTGAGCGGCACATTCTCAGTTTTGCACGGCAGCCGGAGTGATCTTGACTGGGGCGGACCCGAGCAACGTGGCCGGCAACCGAAATGCACTGGCGAGGGATACGAGCAACGCGGCCGCATAGGGAATCGATTGGATCTGCAGGGCCGCGAGCCATACGGTCAGATCCGTGCTCGCCATGTCGTTGGGAATGGAGCGAATGCCGAATACGCAGGTCCACAGCCCCAGCATCAGCAGCGTCTCCTCGCGCGCGGCACCCAGTGCTGAGATGAGTCGATGCGGTCCGGTTTGTTTCGGCGTGCGAAAGAACGGCTCGTTACGCGTGAACAGACCCTTGAGTACGGCCCGGCCGATCGTATGCGCCAGCCCCAGGCCTGAGATCGCGGCCGCCAGCGTCTGGCGCAGACTCATGCCGACGCGGTGGGTGTACAGATGCACGAGCTTCACCAGCTTGAACATGAACAGCGACAGAGGCAGGACCGAGAACACCATCAAGGGCGGATCGATTTTCTGCGGCGCGATGATCATCGCGCACGACCAGCCGATCGCCGCAAGGTTGAACAAGAGGTTAAAGCCGTCCGCCACCCAGGGCAGCCAGCCGGCGATAAAATGATAGCGCTGGCCCGAGGTCAGCGCGCTGCTCGCGGGCCGCAGCAGCGCCGCGGCATGGTGTCGCAGGATCTGCATTGCGCCGTAGGCCCAGCGAAAGCGCTGGCGCTTGTAGTCAATGAAGCTATCCGGCATGAGCCCGCAGCCGTAGCTCCTGGTCACGTACTGCGCTGCATAGCCGGCCTCGAATACCCGCAGCCCGAGCTCGGCATCCTCGGTGATGCACCACGGCGCCCAGCCGCCAACGGCCGCGAGCACATAGCGGCGCACCAGCGTCATGGTGCCGTGCTGGATGATTGCGTTGCGCTCGTTGCGCGTGATCATGCCGATGTAAAAGAAGCCGCGATATTCCGCGTAGCACATCGCCTTGAACAGATTGTCGGCCTCGTCCCGGTAATCCTGCGGCGCCTGCACGATCGCCGTGTGCGGGTCATCGAAGCTCGGTACCAGGTCCGAGAGCCAGTTCGGGTTGACCACGTAGTCGCTGTCGATGACGGCGATGACCTCAACGTCCGCTGCGGTCATCGAGAGGGCGTAATTGAGGGCGCCGGCTTTGAACCCGGCAAGCGGGGCCACGTGCACGAAGCGGAAACGATCCCCGAGCTGCCGGCAATGTGCCTCCACGGGCCGCCATATGGCCTCATCGCGGGTATTGTTGTCGACCACGATCACTTCGTAGTTCGCATAATCGAGGCGCGCGAGCGCATTGAGCGTCTCGATCAGCATGTCTGGCGGCTCGTTGTAGGCCGGCACGTGCACCGAGACCTTGCGGCTCGCGGGTTTCGCCGGCCGTGTCGGCACCAGCAGACGCGCGTGAGTCCCAACCCAATGCGCCTCCGCCCATTCGTGCGCTTCGGCGAACAGCACGGCGATCACACCGAGCATGCCCAGTATCAGCAGCGAGCCGACCACGATGCTCGTCGGGGTCAGGTACTGCTGCGTATAGTCATAAATCACCCAGACCGTGACGGTCGCGGCGGCGTACACCACGACCGCGAGCAAGGTGCGGCCGCGCGCGTGCAACGGGCCACTGTGCACGTAGAACACCCCCAGCATCAGCAGCGCGAGGGCCACCGAGATCGCCGCGAGCATGTGCCACTCGGGAATGCGAACGATCGGGGCCGTGAATTCGAACTTCGGATGACGCTCGACGTCGTAGATGCCCCAGTAGGAGCCGACCGCACCCTCATCGCGCGCCTTCCAGGGTTGGTCGAAGGCCTCCAGGATGTAGTAGCGCACGCCTTCCTTTTCCGCCCGCGCCAGGAAGCGGCGCAGGAACAGCGCCTCGTTGGACACCGACGCGACCGCGCCGGCGCGATTGCGTCCTTCCGATGGCCAGCCTATCTCGCCGATGATTACCGGCTTCTTCGGAAAGGCAGATTGCACGGCCTTGAGCTCGCGAAAGCAGAAGTCGACCGCTGACTCCACGTCGACGCCTTCCCAGTAGGGAAACAGGTGCACGGCAATGAAATCCACATGGCGGGCTATTTCCGGGTTCTTGAGCAGGGTTGCCCAGGTATCGGCGTACCCGACCGGCTGGCGGATCGCCCCGCGCGCGCGATCCAGCACGCGCGAGAGCTCCTCCACCGTCATGTCCCCGCGCAGCAATACCTCATTGCCGACGATGACGCGCACGACATTGCGATGCTCGCGCGCCAGCCTGATGCCGGTGCTGAGCTCCTGTTCATTCTCGACGGGGTCCTTCATGAGTTGCACGCCCAGCGCGACACTGATGTTGTATTTGGCGGCGAGCTCCGGAACCTTGCCCATCGTGCCCAGCACATGGTACGTGCGCACGGCATAGGTCTTGTCCTCGAGCACGCGCAGGTCGGAGTCGATCTGCTCGACCGGGGGTACATCCTTGCTGCCAAAGGGATTTTGATCGGCCGCGTAGGGGGAGAATGCGACCCCTTGTATGTGCGCGGGCCAGGGCGGCTCGCTTTCCGGGCGATTGAGGTACCACCAGATTCCGAAAGTCATCACGGCGAATACAGCAGCCACGATGATGGCGGAAATCAACTTCATCATCGCAGTTTACCTGTAGTCCGAGTCCGTCAAGGACTAGACTCGACGGCCTATGAAGCGAGTGATGGCGATCGCCAACCAGAAAGGAGGGGTAGGCAAGACGACCACCGCCGTGAACCTCGCGGCCTCATTCGTCGCGATGCGGCGACGGGTGCTGCTGGTCGACCTGGATCCGCAGGGCAACGCGACCGCAGGCTGCGGCATCGACAAGAATGCAATTACGCGCGGCAGCTGCGAGGTACTGCTCGGGGAGTGCACGGCCGCCGAGGCGCTGTGCCTGAGGAGCGCGTCGGATTCGGATCCTGATACGGTGGCGCTCACGGTACTGCCGACCAATCAGGATCTGACCTCCGCCGAGGTGCGCCTGCTGACGAGCGGTGAGCGCCGTGAGCAGCGCCTGCGCGATGCGCTCGCGCCGATCCGCGCCAACTACGATCTGATCCTGATCGACTGTCCACCGGCTCTGAACATGCTGACCGTCAATGCCCTGGTCGCGGCCGACAGCGTGCTGATACCGATGCAGTGCGAATACTACGCGCTCGAGGGCCTCTCGGCGCTGGTAGCGACCATCGAGCAGATTCGCACCGCGGCCAATCCGCAGCTCGAGATCGAGGGCATCCTGCGCACCATGTATGACCCGCGAAACAATCTGGCCACCGAAGTCAGTGCGCAACTGTTGATGCACTTCAGCACCAAGGTGTTTCGCACCGTGGTACCGCGTAACGTGCGCCTGGCCGAAGCGCCCAGTTTCGGCAAGAGCGCGCTCGCCTACGACCCGGATTCGCGCGGCGCCCTGGCCTACCTCGCGCTCGCCGGGGAGATGCTGCGACGTGAAGAGGAGCTGCGTGATCCAGCTATGATGCGCGCATGACCCAGAAGAAGCCGACGCTCGGTCGTGGGCTGGCCGACCTGCTGGGGCACAGCCGACTTGCCAATCCGGGCGCGCCGGCAGCCGCGCTCGCCGCACAGCCGGCGTCGCGCGCACGCCCCACCGATGACGAGATGGCGCACTTGCCGCTGGATCTGCTGCAGCGCGGCCGCTATCAGCCACGCCTCGACATCAGGGCCGAAACTCTCGCGGAGCTCGCCGATTCGATCCGGGCGCAGGGCGTGGTGCAGCCGATCGTTGTGCGACCCATCGGCGAGGCTGATGAGCGCGGCGTGCAGCGCTACGAGATCATTGCCGGCGAGCGGCGCTGGCGAGCGGCGCAGCAGGCTGGCCTGCGCGAGATCCCCGCGGTCATTCGGCGCATTCCGGATGAAGCCGCGATTGCGATGGCGCTGATCGAGAACATCCAGCGCGAGAACCTCAACCCGCTCGAAGAGGCGCGCGCCCTCGAGCGCCTCATCTCCGAATTCGGTCTCACGCATCAGCAGGCTGCCGACGCGGTCGGCCGCTCGCGCGCGGCCGTCAGCAATCTGCTGCGCCTGCTCGAGCTGCCCGAGGAGGTCTGCGAGCGCCTGGCCAGGCGCGAGCTGGAAATGGGCCATGCCCGGGCGCTGCTCGGCCTGCCGCAGCGCCGGCAACAGATCGAGGTCGGGCTGCTCGTGGCGCGCAAGGGCCTCTCGGTGCGGGAAACCGAAAGCCTCGTGCGGCGCATGGTCGAGCCGCAGCAGTCCAGGACGCCCAGTCCCGCTATGGCTGTGGATCCAAACATTCAACGCCTGGAGGATGAGTTGGCGGAGAAAATCGGCGCCCGGGTCAATATTGAGCACGCGCGTGGCGGGCACGGGCGCCTCGTGATCCGCTACAACAGTCTGGAGGAGCTCGACGGCATCCTCAGACATTTCGAGCGCACGTAAAACATAATGAACCAGCCCCAAGAGTGCCCCGGGGCTTGGTTGAAGCGCGCAAACTTCACCTCTATAATCGCCGGCCTTTGCTGACGACATAAGACCCGTGTTTGCCCGAGCAGCGAGGGCCAGGCCACTCCCACCGTGCGGCAAAGCATGTCGGCGAGTGGTTTTTTGTTGCCCGCAGGATTTGCCGTGCCAACGAGCCGTGATGATGACATCCGCCCGCTTGCTGCACGCATTCTGCTGACGCAGGTCGGCATGGGAGGAGTGGTTGCGCTGGCATGCTGGATCGTTTGGGGCGCCCGGGCTGGATGCTCGGCGCTCGCAGGAGCCGCGATCGGCGTCATCGCTAACCTCTACATGACTTCAACGGCGCTCAAACCCGCGCTGACGGCGCGCGGTGCGCTTGTGCGGCTGTATGTCGGGCAAGCGATCAAAGTCGCGCTGACCGTGGGGCTGTTCTTCGTCGCCGCGCGTTTCGCGCGGGTGTTGTGGCCGGCGCTGCTCGCAGCCTACGCCGCGACGCTCGCGGTGTTCTGGTGGGTGCCGTTCGCGGCCAGCAGAAGGAATTGACGCATCAATGGCTCTGGAGCAAACCGAATCGCCGACCGAGTACATCACCCACCATCTGACGCATTGGCAGGTGGGCTCGGGCTTCTGGACCTGGCACCTGGATACGTTGCTGATGTCTGCCGCGCTCGGGTCAGTTATCGCTGGCCTGTTCGTGATCGCGGCGCGTAAAGCCAGCGCCGGCGTGCCGTCGCGTTACGTGAGCTTCTTCGAGATGGTGCTCGACTTCATCGACGGCCAGGTCAGCGAGATCTATCCGGGCGAGCGTCGCTTCATGACCCCGCTCGCGCTGGCCCTCTTCACCTGGATCGTGGCGATGAACACGATGGATCTGCTGCCGATCGATCTGCCCGGAGACGTCGCGTCGCTGTTCGGTGCTCATTTCTTTCGCGTGCTGCCGACGGCCGACATCAACGGTACCGCCGCGATGGCGATCGTCGTGCTCGCGCTGATCGTGATCTTCTCCTTGCGCGCCAAAGGCCTCAGTGGCTACCTGCATGAATGGGTAGCCGTGCCATTCGGAATCTGGCTTGCGCCGGCCAATGTGGTGCTCAATTTCGTCGAGCTGCTGGCCAAGCCCGTCTCGCTCGGCATGCGACTGTTCGGCAACATGTTTGCCGGCGAACTCTTGTTCATGCTGATTGCGCTGCTGGGCTTCGCGGTGGTCGGCTGGAGCGTCAGCAGCATCGTGTTGTTTGCGTCGCAGGTCCTGCTCGGCTCGGCCTGGGCGATCTTCCACGTCCTGATCGTTTTGCTTCAGGCCTATATCTTCATGGCCCTGCCCATCGTCTATCTCTCGATGGCCGAGGAGCAGCACTAGCTTTTATGCCGCTGAAGGCTGTCGTCTAGGAGTTAATGAATAACATGAATGCCTTTTCCATGGTTCAAGCCTATACCGCACTCGGTATCGGCATCATCATCGGCCTGGGCGCCAACGGTGCCTGTATCGGTATCGGCATCATGGGCTCCAAGTTCCTGGAGTCCGCGGCGCGCCAGCCGGAGCTCACGCCGATGCTGCAACAGCGCATGTTCCTGCTGATCGGCCTTATCGACGCGGCATTCCTGATCGGCGTGGGTCTGGCGATGATGTTCGCGTTCGCCAATCCGCTCGTCGCGCATCTGCCCGCCGGTTGATTCGCGACTACCAGGTGCAACACTGGCGGCGGAGTTAGGCCATGCTGGAGCTGAACGCGACTTTCATCGGCCAGATCATCGTGTTTCTGATCCTGGTTTGGGTCCTGGCCAAGTACGGGGTGCCCCCGCTCACGCGCGCCAACAGCGAGCGGCGCCAGAAGATCGCCGACGGGCTGGCGGCCGCGGATCGCGGCCAGAAGGAGCTCGAGGCGGCAGCCACGCGCAGCGAGCAGCTCATGCGCGAGGCGCGCGAGCGTGCGCGCGCCATCGAGGATCAGGCCGCGCGGCGCGCGAATGAACTGCTCGCCGAGGCCAAGCAGAACGCCGAGGGCGAGGGCGCGCGCATCGTGCAGGCCGCCAGAGCGGAGGCCGACAATGAGGCGGCCCGCACCCGCGAAGCGCTGCAGCGCGAGTTCGGCCAGCTGGTGGTAGCGGGCGCCTCGCGTCTGCTCGAGCGCGAGATCGACCCGGCCGCACACGCACAGCTGCTCGATGAGCTCGCGCGCGATATCGCGCGACCCTGATGCTATGAGCGAACCGGACACCCTCGCCCGTCCCTACGCGAGCGCCGCCTTCGAGGCTGCCCGTGACGCCGGCGCATTTGAGCCATGGAGCAGATTTCTGGCCGCAGCGGCCGCCGCTGCTGCCGATGAGCGCGTCGCTGCGCTGATTGGCAATCCGCGGGTGAGTGCGCTCGCATTGATCGATTTTCTGCTGGAGATCGCCGGGCAGCCTCATCAGCGCGGGCCCGAGCGCGCATTGCTGCAATTGCTGGCCGAAAATGTCCGCCTGGCCTTGTTGCCGGAAATTGCGGCGCAGTACGAGCAATTGCGTGCCGAGGCGGAACACCAGGCCGATGTGCAGGTCATCGCGGCGCAGGCGTTGACGCCGGGGCAATCGCAGGCGCTGCGCGGCGCACTCGAGGGGCGCCTGGGCCGCGCGGTGCGATTGCATGAGAGCGTCGATGCGCGCCTCATCGGCGGCGCGCTGGTACGCTTCGGCGACATGGTGATCGACGGCTCGCTGCGCGGGCGCATCGAGCGCATGGCAGCCGTCATGAGCGGCGCGTAGCGCGCAATATTCTTGAGGGGATTCCGCCATGTCCATCAAAGCATCCGAAATCAGCGAGCTCATCAAGGAGCGCATCGAGCGCTTCGCGGCGGCCGCCGAGGCCCGCAACGTCGGCACCGTGGTATCGGTGACCGATGGCATCTGCCGCATCCACGGCCTGGCCGACGTGCGCTACGGCGAGATGATCGAATTTCCGGGCAGTCTGTACGGCCTGGCGCTGAACCTGGAGCGCGATTCAGTCGGCGCCGTGGTACTGGGCGATTACACATCGATCAAGGAAGGCGACACGGTCAAGACCACGGGTCGCATCCTGGAAGTGCCGATCGGGCCGGAAGTGCTGGGCCGCGTCGTCGATGCGCTGGGCCGACCCATCGACGGCAAGGGCGCCATCAATACCAAGGCCACCGCGCCGATTGAGCGCGTTGCCCCCGGCGTGATCTACCGTCAGTCGGTGAGCCAGCCGGTGCAGACCGGCTACAAGGCCATCGATGCGATGGTGCCGATCGGTCGCGGCCAGCGCGAGCTGATCATTGGCGATCGGCAGACCGGCAAGCTCGAGGAGCACAACGCCATGGCCCATACCGTGGTCGTGGCCGCATCCGCCGCCGTGCCGCCCTCGCTGCAGTACCTCTCGGCCTATTCCGGCGTGACCATGGGCGAGTATTTCATGGACAACGGCGAGGACGCGTTGATCATCTATGACGATTTGTCCAAGCAGGCGGTCGCCTATCGCCAGATTTCGCTGCTGCTGCGCCGGCCCCCGGGCCGCGAGGCCTACCCAGGCGATGTCTTCTATCTGCATTCGCGTCTGCTCGAGCGTTCGGCGCGCGTCAATGCGCAGTATGTGGAGCAGGTCACTCAGGGACGCGTCAAGGGCCGCACCGGCTCGCTCACGGGTCTGCCGATCATTGAGACGCAGGCCGGTGATGTCACCGCCTTCGTCCCGACCAACGTGATTTCGATCACCGATGGTCAGATATTTCTCGAGACCGATCTGTTCAACGCCGGCATACGCCCGGCGATGAACGCCGGCATCTCCGTATCACGCGTCGGTGGCGCCGCCCAGACCGACATCATCAAGCGGCTGGGTGGTGGCATCCGTCTGGCACTGGCGCAATACCGCGAACTGGCGGCATTCTCGCAGTTCGCCTCGGATCTGGATGAGGCCACGCGCCGGCAGCTCGAGCGCGGCCAGCGCGTGACCGAGGTCATGAAGCAGAAGCAGTACGCGCCGATGTCGGTGGCGCAGATGGCCTTGTCGATCTATGCGGTCAACAACGGCTACATGGACAAGGTCGAGCGCACCAGGATCGTCGAGTTCGAGGCGGCGCTGCAGAGTTTCGCGCACAGCAATCACAGCGCGCAGCTCGATGCGATCAACGCCAAGCCGACGCTGAAGGAGCACGAGGCGACGCTCAAGCAGATCTGCGAGAAATTCCTGGCCAGCGGCGCCTTCTGACGACCATGCCGGGCACCAAGGAAATCCGCGGCAAGATCGCCAGCGTCAAGAGCACGCAGAAGATCACCAAGGCGATGGAAATGGTCGCGGCCAGCAAGATTCGCCGCGCGCAGGAGCGCATGCGCCTCGCACGGCCCTATGCCGCCAAGATGCGCAACGTCATCGCCCATCTGCACGAGGCCAACCCGGATTACCGACATGCGTTCCTGATCGAGCGCGAGGCCAAGGCGGTCGGCATCCTTGTCATCTCGACCGATCGCGGACTGTGCGGTGCGCTCAACGCCAACATTTTCAAGAGCGCGCTGGTGCTGATGCGCAGCTGGCAGGAGAAAGGCGCGCAGCTGAACTTCGCCCTGATCGGCAGCAAGGGCGCGGCATTCTTTCGCCGCCTCGGCGTGCCCATTCTGGCGAGTGTCAGCGGCCTGGGCGATCGGCCGCGCATCAAGGATCTGATCGGTACCGTCAAGGTCATGCTCGATGCCTACCGCGAGGGCCGCATCGACCGGCTGTTCCTGGTCAATGCGCACTTCGTCAATACGATGTCGCAGCAGGCCGCAGCGCAGCAGTTGCTACCCACGCCGGTGTATTGCGAGGACCAGGGCGAGTTGCAGGAGCGCTGGGATTATATTTATGAGCCGGACGCGGAGACGATACTCGATGGGGTGCTGATGCGCTTTATCGAGTCGCAGGTCTATCAGGGCGCGCTCGAGAACGTCGCCTCCGAGATGGCAGCGCGCATGGTGTCGATGAAGAGCGCCTCGGACAATGCCGGCAAGCTCATCGACTCGCTGCAGTTGGTCTACAACAAGGCGCGCCAGGCCGCGATCACCAAGGAGCTCGCCGAAATCGTCGGCGGCGCGGCGGCCGTTTGAGACTAGCGCGGCTGAGCTTTGCGAAAAGGATGAGCGAACATGGCAACCGGTAAAA
>JBEKUL010000090.1:0-13327 GCA_049515055.1 Steroidobacteraceae bacterium
GCCAGTGCGGGTGCGTATGCCCATCTGCGTGCCGGGAAACTGCTCGATGTTCTCCGTTGCAGGTGCGGCGGCACGAACAATCGAGGCAGGGGGCATCAACGCCACGGCCCAGAGCAGCCCCGCGGCGAGCCGCAGGCCGTAGCGGCGTGCCTCAAGTCCGGTAGGCGGCGTCATCAGGGTCATCACCCTCATATAATACCGATCCTGCAAAGTCGAAGCGGCTCAGCAGTATGCCTGCACCGCCGTCGGCCGCGGCTGCGGGCGCCACGCAGAACCCGCGACCCGAGATGCGCAGGCGCCGACCGCTCGCCGATGACTGCAGCGGTGTCTGGCTCAGCTCATCGACCGTGCATTTATCTTCCCCGCGCGTCGAATAGATTTTCGATTCGCCTTCAAAAATGACTGTCACGTTGACCGGCAGGTCCCGGGCGCTGCCGGCGCGCATTGCCCCGGCGATCCCGAATACGAATCGCAGATGCTGTCCGCCTGGCAGCGCCGACCCGGCGAAGGTCACGCGCACCCCGCGCTGGCCTGGGCGCGGACCGCCATCGCATTGCAGATCGCGATCCTGCCAGTCGATATCTAGATTCTGCGCCCCGCGCAAACGCGCCCGCAGATAGCCATCGTGGCTCGGCAGGCAGCCCGTGGCTGCAGCCGAGGCAGCCGCGCTCGCAGGCACGGCCGCTGCCGTCGGCTCGCTCGGCGCATCGCGGCCGCAGGCCACCAGCGCCAATGCGATGCCACAGACCGAAGCTGCGCAATGACTCGTGTTCACGATCTCCTGGAGGCGGCGAAGCTGGGCACTGCCATTCGGCGGCGCTCGCGAGTATAGCGAGGCCGCTGGCTTGCTTGCTTCAACCGCGGCGCGCCGCGGCGCCCGCGACGCGCCGCACAAACCACCGCGGCGTCACCTGCTAGAATTTTACGCCATGGATCGCAGACAGTTACGCACCAGGGCCAGCCAGGCAAAGCAGCTCATCGAGGTTCATCCGATCGTACCGGCCGCACTGGGCCGCCTCCTGGAGCTCTCCAACAACCTGTTTTTCAGCTGGCACCGTCCGACTCGCGCACTGTTCCAGGATCTGGATCCTGAGGTCTGGAACCAGACCAACGGTAATCCGCGTCTGGTGCTGCGCTGTGTCGATCAGGAAAAGCTCGATCGAGCGGCCGCCGAGCCGGCTTATCTGGAGCGCTACCGGCAGGTGCTCGATACCTTTGATGCCTACCTCGCCGCTCCGCGTCCCCGCGAGGACGAGCCGTTGGTGGCGTATTTTTGTGCCGAATACGGTTTTCACGAGAGCTTTCCGATCTATTCGGGCGGCCTGGGCGTCCTGGCCGGCGATCACTGCAAGGCCGCCAGCGATGAGCGGCTCAATTTTGTTGCGGTGGGGTTGCTCTACACCGAGGGCTACTTCATCCAGTCGGTCGATAGCGAGGGCGTGCAACACGCCAATTACATCGATAGCGAACCGCGCGATCTGCCGGTCGAGGCGGTGCGCGATGCCGCTGGACGGTGGCTGCGCGTGCAGGTGCAGATTGCCGGTCATGTCGTGCACACGCGCATCTGGCGGGCCAAGGTGGGCCGCGTGTCGGTGTATCTGCTCGATACGAACTGTCCCGATAATTCGCCCGAGGATCGCGACATCACCCATCGGCTGTACGGCGGGGATGCCTCGGTGCGTATCCGCCAGGAGATGATTCTGGGACTCGGCGGCGCACGGGCGCTGCGTGCGCTGGGTCTGGCACCGGCAACCTGGCACATCAATGAGGGTCACGCTGCCTTCCTGATTCTCGAGCTGACTCGCGAGGGGATCGCAAGCGGCCTGAATTTCGCAGCGGCGCTGGAAGCGGCAGCCGCTCAATGCGTGTTCACCACGCACACGCCCGTGTCGGCCGGGCACGATACGTTCGATAACGGACTGTTTGAGCATTGCTTTCAGGACATCGTCGCCGGGCTCGGCGTCTCGATGGAGCGCGTGCTCGATCTGGGCCGCACCTCCAATGCGCCGCATGCCTTCAACATGACGCATCTGGCCCTCAACGGTGCGCGGCGTATCAACGGCGTGAGCCGCCTGCACGGCGCAGTGTCGGCCGGCCTGTGCGCGGAGCATTGGCCCGAGGTGCCCCCGGCGGAGAACCCGGTGGGCTACGTGACCAATGGGGTGCACGTGCCCACGTATCTGGCGCAGACCTGGAGCCGGTTTTTTGATGACAAGCTCGGCCCCCAGTGGCGCGAGCGACTCTCGGATGCCGCCTTCTGGCGTGCGCTGGCTGAGGTACCGGACCACGAGTACTGGCTAACCGCGCAGAAAGTGAAGGCGTCCATGCTCGAGGGCGTGCGCGTGCGATTGCGGCGCGAGTACGCGGCCAAGGGCTTGAGCCAGGCACAACTGCGCCACGTCACTCGGCTGCTCGATCCGGAGCGGCCCAATACGCTCACGCTCGGTTTTGCGCGCCGCTTTGCCACCTATAAGCGTGCGGCGCTGCTATTGCGCGATCGCGCGCGCCTCGCGCGCCTGGTCAATGACCCGGTACGCCCCGTATTGTTCCTGTTCGCCGGCAAGGCTCACCCGGCCGATGAGCCCGGCCAGCAGGTGCTGCGCGAGATCAAGCGGCTGAGTCTGACGCCGGAATTTGTCGGCGGCCTCGTATTTCTCGAGGACTACGACCTGCAGCTGGCACGCTGGCTCGTCTCCGGCGTCGACGTCTGGCTCAACAATCCGGTCGCGCCGTTGGAAGCGAGCGGAACCTCCGGCATCAAGGCGGCCGTCAATGGCCGCCTGAACGTGAGCATTCTGGATGGCTGGTGGGCCGAGGGTTTCGAGCAGGACAACGGCTGGGGCATTCCTGCGGGCGACGCGGTCGACTCTGAACGTCGCGACGAGCTGGACTGCGCGGACATGCTCGATGTGCTCGAAGAGGAGGTCGTGCCCCTCTACTATGCGCACAATCCGGACGGCTATTCGGCCGAATGGGTACGGCGCTGCAAGCGCGCGATGATGAGCGTGATCCCGAGCTTCAACATGGGCCGGGTGGTGCAGGATTATGCGCGCGGGCTCTACCATCCGGCCGCTGCTCAATACCGGCGCATGCATGAAGGCGGACTCGCTGCGATCAGCGCATTTGCCGAGTGGAAGCGCCGTGTGCGCGAGCTATGGCCCGGGGTGCAGCTGCGGCGCATATCCGATGCCCCGCGGGAACTGCCGCGCGCCGGAGTACTGAACCTGCGGATCGCCGCCACGCTCAATGGCCTGGCCGCCCAGGACGTGTGCGTCGAGTTCGTAGCGCTGCGCGTGCTGCCACGCTACCGGACTGAATCACCGGCTCTGTCCTCCTTTCGCGGCGAGTCCGACGATGTCTGGCGCTGTGCGCTCAGCACCACGGGTGAGACCGATGCCGAGGGCGCGACTGTCTATGCGCTGCAGGCCACGCCACCGACCTCCGGGCAGTTTGCATTCGAGCTGCGCATCTATCCCAATCACGCGCTGCTGGCGCATCCCCTCGAGCTCGGGCTGCTCAAGCGACTCTAGGGGCGTCGCGGTGGCCTGGAAATCTGCTCCCGGGACGTAGAGACCGGGTTGCTTTGCCATGTACACTAGATCGCACTGTCGCTTGATCCAGGCCCATGGCTAAACAGCAGTCGCGCGCTTCCTCAGGGCGCTACGTCAGCCGACTGACGAGCGGCGCACTGGCCGTGGTCATGGCCGGTGGACGCGGCGAGCGGCTCAAGGACCTGACGCTGCATCGCTGTAAGCCCGCCACGCCGTTTGGCGGCAAGTTCCGCATCATCGATTTCGTGCTCTCCAATTGCGTCAATTCCGGCATCCGCCAGATCTTTCTGATGACGCAGTACAAGGGCCAGTCCCTGATACAGCATGTGCAGCGCGGCTGGAGTTATCTGCGCGGCGAGTTTGGCGAGTTCATCGACGTGGTGCCGGCGCAGCAGCAGGTTGGCCCGCACTGGTATCGCGGCACCGCGGACTGCGTCTATCAGAATCTGGATCTCATACGCGCACTGCGGCCCAAGCACGTGCTGGTGCTGGCCGGCGATCATATCTACAAGATGGACTACGGTCCGATGATTGCCTACCACGTGGAGAAAGGGGCCGATATCACCGTCGGTGTCGTCGAGGTACCGGTGGAGCGCACGCGCGAATTTGGAGTGCTTTCGGTCACTGAATACAACCGCGTTACGAAATTCAAGGAAAAGCCGACCCATCCGGATGCCATCCCGGGCCGGCCCGACGTTGCCCTGGCCTCGATGGGAATCTATATCTTCAATGCCCGGCTGCTGGAAAAGCTGCTGATCGCCGATGCCTCGGACGACAGGTCATCGCACGACTTCGGCAAGAACATCATCCCCAGTGCCATCGACGCGCTGCAGGTGGTCGCCTATCCGTTCACCGACGTGAAGACACGCGCGCAGAATTACTGGCGTGACGTGGGTACCGTGGACGCGTTCTACGATGCGAACATCGAGCTCGTGCATGTGGCCCCCGAACTCAATCTCTATGACGAGGAATGGCCTATCTGGACTTACCAGTTGCACCAGCCGCCGGCGAAATTCGTGCTCGATGAGGAGGGTCGGCGCGGCACGGCGGTCAATTCCATGATCGCCGGGGGCTCGATTATTTCCGGGGCGCTGGTCAATCAGTCACTGTTGTTCTCCAACGTCAGGGTCGACGAGCGCTCCACGATATTTCGCTCGGTGGTGCTCTCCAGCGTCAAGATCGGCGTGGGCTGCAATATCAGGAATGCGATTCTGGATGAGGGCTGCGAGATCCCCGACGGCATGCAGATCGGCATCGACGCCACCGCCGACGCGGCGCGCTTCCATGTGACCGATCACGGCGTGGTGCTCGTCACGCCCGACATGCTCGCCAAGCTGACCGCCCGGCGTGCGTGAGCGCAGCGGTGCGGCTGCTGGAACATCGGCGCGCGGGCGCCCTGCTGCACCCGACCTGCCTGATGGATGGGCCCGCCGCGCTGCCTTCCGCACCAGCGCGTGGCGCGCTCGGCGCGGCCGCGCGCGCCTTCATCGATTGGCTGGCCCAGGCCGGCTTTTCGGTCTGGCAGATGCTGCCCCTGGGGCCTCCCGGAATGGATGGCTCGCCGTATTGGGCACGCTCGGATTTCGCCGGACACGTCGCGCTGATCGATCGCAATGAGCTGCCCGATCTGAATGCGCAGCGGCCCGACTACGAGGCCTTTCGGGCCGCGAGCCGCGCGTGGCTCGATGACTACGTGCTGTTCGAGGCCCTGTCCGAGCGCCTGCGCAGTCCGTGGTGGCAATGGCCGCCGCAATTGCGCGCGCGCGTGCCCGAGGCGCTGGCGCGCGCGTCCAGCGAGCTGGCAGCGCAGCTCGAGCGCCGGTGCGTCGAGCAATGGTATTTTGACTGGCAATGGCGTGCACTGCGCCGCTATGCGGCTGAGCGCGGCGTGTATCTGTTCGGCGATCTGCCGATTTACGTGGCACCGGACTGCGCGGCCACCTGGGCGCAGCCCGCGCAGTTTCAGCTCGACGCGCAGGGGCGAGCGACCGCGGTGGCGGGCGTGCCGCCCGACTATTTTGCGACCGACGGGCAGCTCTGGGGCAATCCCGTCTATAACTGGCAGCAGGCCGAACGCGATCACTTCGCATTCTGGCGCGCACGCCTGGCGCAGCAATTGCGGCGCTTCGATCTGGTGCGCATCGATCATTTTCGCGGTCTGGCGGCTTATTGGTCGGTACCGGCCGGCGCGGCCACCGCGCGCGAGGGTCGCTGGGTGCAGGCACCGGGTGCGGCGCTGTTCACTGCGCTACGCGCGGATTTTCCCGAGCTGCCCTTGGTGGCCGAAGATCTCGGCGTCATTACCCCCGATGTGGTGCAATTGCGCCGCGCCTTTGGGCTGCCCGGCATGCGGGTGCTGCAGTTTGGTTTCGATGGCTCGCCGGATAACCCGCATCTGCCGCACAACTACTCAGTCGACGTCGTGGCGTATGCGGGCACGCACGACAATGATACGACGCTGGGTTGGTATCGCAGCCTTGTGCCACAGGCGGCCGGGCGCGTGGAGTTCTTTCTGCGTGCTGACCAGAGTCAGCTGCTCGAGGCGATGCTGCGCGCGATCCTCGGCTCGGTCGCGCAGTTGGCGATCCTCACGGTCCAGGACCTGTTGCATCTGGGCTCCGAGGCGCGCTTCAACACGCCCGGCACGATCACCGGCAACTGGAGCTGGCGAGTGCCCGCCGGCAGCCTCACCGCGCCACTCGCGGAGCACTACGCTGCTTTGAATCAGGTGTTTGCTCGCCGTCGCGGCATCGAGCGCGAGGCCACCGGGTCGTGAACAGGGGGCACAGCGGCGGCGCGGCGCTAGCACTATGGCTCGCTTTGTCGTGTGGCGCGCTGGGCGGCTGCGCCGCGCTCGTGCCGAAGCTCGAGGCGCCGCAATTGCAACTCACGGGCGTTACCCTCGAGAGCGGCGACACGCAGCAGCAGCAAATCAGCCTCGCGCTGCACGTGGTGAACCCGAACCAGCGCGCGATCGAGGTGCGCGGCATCGAATGCGCGCTCGAGATCGAGGGCCGCCCGATTGCTCAAGGCATGACCGCGGCGGCATTTACGCTGCCCGCGATGGGCGAGAGCGACTTCAGGCTGAACGTGAGCGCTCATCTCAATGATGCGCTCGGGCCATTGCTCGCCGCTCGCATGCTTCACAGCGCGCTGCGCTATCGCCTTTATGGCGAGGTTCATCTGCGCGGCGGCATGCTGCGCAACATACCCTTCGACCAGAACGGACAAATTCGCCTGTGAGTGCGTCGCTGCGGCGCGCAGGCGCCGGCCTCACTTCCCCAGCAGCCGCTCGTAAGCCGCGATGTAGAGTTCCACCGATCGCTGCCACGAGAAATCGGCGGCCATGGCGTTGTGCACGAGTCGCTGCCATAGCGCCGGCCGGGCGTATAGATCCAACCCAGTGCCGACAGCCCACATTACCGCGCCGGCATCGTAGTCGTTGAATACCACGCCAGTGCCCTGGCCACTGGCGGCGTCGAACTGCTGTACGGAGTCGGCCAGGCCGCCCGTGCGCCGAACGATCGGCACGGTGCCATAGCGCAGGCTGTACATCTGATTCAACCCGCAGGGCTCGTAGCGCGAGGGCATCAGGAACATGTCGCTCGCCGCCTCGATCCAGTGCGCGAGCTCATCGCTGTAGCCGCGATGAAAATGCACCCGCCCGGGGTAGCGCAGCTGCAGGCCTGTGAAAAGCTCCTCGTAGCGCGTCTCGCCGGTGCCGAGCACGACCAGTTCGAACGCGCGCGATTGCAACAGCTGCGGCAGCGCCTCGAACAGCAGGTCGAAACCCTTCTGCGTCGCCAGGCGGCTGACGATACCGATCAGAGGAGTGCCAGCGGCATCCTCGAGTCCGAGCCGCTGTAGCAGTCGGGCCTTCAGGCTCGCCTTGACAGCCAGCGAGCCCGCGTCGAAA
This sequence comes from Steroidobacteraceae bacterium, assembly GCA_049515055.1. Taxonomy (GTDB): domain Bacteria; phylum Pseudomonadota; class Gammaproteobacteria; order Steroidobacterales; family Steroidobacteraceae; genus FEN-1191. The sequence continues at coordinate 7,468 of JBEKUL010000090.1, forward strand.
TGTTGCGGCAGATAGTGATCGTGGCGCGGATCCCAGTCGTCGTAATCGACCCCGTTGAGAATGCCCACGACGTCCGCGCTGCGCGTGCGCAGCAGCCCCTCGAGCCCCATGCCATATTCCGCGCTCTGAATTTCGCGCGCATAGGTCGGGCTCACGGTGATGACCAGATCCGCGTAAGCGATGCCGGTGCGCAAAAAATTGATGTATCCGGCCGCGAGCTCGGCCTGATCAAGCCACTTGGCATCCCCCGCCGGCAGCAGCTCGGGCAGTGCCGTGGCGCTGACGATGCCCTGATAGCCAATGTTGTGCACGGTCAGGGCCGTGCGCGCGGCAGCGAACAGACTGTCCTGGCTGTAGATCGTGCGCCTGTAGAGCGGACCCATAGCGGTGTGCCAGTCGTTGAAATGCAGGATCTGGGGCGCGAAGCGCAGGCGCTGGCAACACAGAAACGCGGCATGCGTGAGCAACAGGAAGCGCAGGTGCTCATCGGCATCGCCGGTGTAGATCCCAGCGCGCCCGTACAGTGCCGGACAATCGATCAGGTAGACGCTTTGCAGCTGCGGGAGCCTGAGGCTGCTGACTGAGTACAGGTAGCGCTGCTTGCCCAGGCGCAAGCGCTGGTTCTGCAGGCCTTCGACCGGATAGAGCTCGAATCGCTCCCGATCGATGCTCGCGTAAGCGGGCATGAACAGACGCACGTCGTGTCCGGCGGCATGCAGGTATTTGCGCAATGCGCCCGACACGTCGGCCAAGCCGCCGGTCTTGGCCAGGGGCGCCATTTCGGCTGTGACAAAGCAGATTCGAAGCGGCATGCGGCATCTTACCGCAGGCCAAGCGGCGCTCCCGCGATACGACTATGATCCTCGGCATGCGCCGCCCGGTCATCCTCTACCTGGTATTGCTCACCCTGATTGCAATATCGCTCGGCGCTGGCTACATCGCATCGGATTGGCCGCACTGGTGCAGCGCGCTGCATTGGTGCGCCGCTGATTGGCCGCGCCTGCGCTGAGGCTCGAGCGCCGCCCGCAGCATCCGACATGCCCGGTACTCCCTACGCACAGCTCGAGCAGGAATGGCGCCGACTGCACGCCTTTCATGGCGCTCTGGCGCTATTGCGCTGGGACTCAGCCGTCATGATGCCGCGCGGCAGCGCCGAGGTTCGCGCCGAGCAGCTCGCGGCGCTCGAGACTGAAACGCACGCACTATTGACGGCGCCAAAGATCACGCGCCTGCTGGATCGGGCGCAGGCCAATGCGGCCGGTCTCGAAGACTGGCAGCTCGCGAATCTGCGCGAGATGCGCCGGGCGCGCGATCATGCGATTGCCACACCCGTATCGCTGATCTCGCGCCTCACGCGGGCCACATCGAGGGCGGAGATGTATTGGGCCGAAGCGCGCCGCGCGAATGACTTCCAGATCTTTGCCCCGCATCTGGAAGAGGTGGTGCAGCTGGTGCGCGACAAGGCGGCGTTGCTCGGCCAGGCGCTCAATCTTGCGCCCTACGATGCGCTGGTCGATGAGTTCTCTCCCGGCGTGGTCACGGCCGACATCGACGCGATTTTCAAATCCCTGTCGCGTCGGTTGCCCAACCTGATCCGCGAGGCGCTCGCGGCGCAGGCCGAACGCCCATCGCTGCCGCTGAACGGCAAATTTGCGCCGGGCAAGCAGCGTGCGCTGGTGCTCGACGTCATGCGCGCGATCGGCTTCCCGTTCGATCGCGGACGCCTCGATGAGAGCGAGCACCCGTTCACCGAAGGGGTTCCGGGCGACATCCGCGTGACGACGCGATTCGACAGTGCCGATCCGTTCTCGGGTCTGCTCGGCGCGATGCATGAGACCGGACACGCAATGTACGATCTGGGCCTGCCGCATGCCTGGCGCGATCAGCCGGTCGGCAGGGACCGCGGCATGGCGCTGGAGGAAAGCCAATCGCTGTTGCTCGAGATGATCATCGGCCGCAGCCGGCCCTTTGTGCAGTACCTGCGACCGCTGCTCGAAAAGCATTTCGCCATCAGCGGCCCGGAGTGGGAGGCGCAGAATATCTATCGGCGCCTCACGCACGTGCAGCGCAGCCTGATCCGAGTGGATGCCGATGAGCTGACCTATCCATTGCATGTCCTGTTGCGCTACGAGCTCGAGAAGAAATTGCTCACCGGCGAGCTCGCAGTGCGCGACTTGCCGCAAGCGTGGAGCGCGGGCATGGCGCAACGCCTCGAAGTGCAGCCTACGGGGGCCACGGACGGTTGCCTGCAGGACATTCACTGGGCGCTGGGTTCCTTCGGCTACTTTCCCTCCTATGTGCTGGGGGCCGTGATTGCGGCGCAATTGTGGGAGACGCTGCGCAACAGTCTGCCGGAGCTCGAGCAGCAGATCGCACGCGGCGAGTTCGGTGGCCTGTTCGAATGGCTGCGTGAGCATGTCCACGCCCTGGGAGCCAAAGTGACGGTGCACGAACTCATGCGGCTGGCGACCGGTCAGACAATGTCGGCGGCAGCGCTATTGCGCTACCTCGACGCTAAATACCTGGAGGGCGTGTCATGAAGGCAAAGGGCGGCTCTGCAACCCTGCGCCGCCTGGCTGCGCGATTGCGCGGGCTGGCCGGCAAGGCGATCGAGGACTATCGCATGATCGAGGCCGGCGATCGGGTCATGGTGTGCCTCTCGGGGGGCAAGGACTCCTACACGATGCTCGATCTGCTGCGCTCGCTACAGCGCAGCGCCCCGGTGCCCTTCGAGCTCATTGCGGTGAACCTGGATCAGAAGCAGCCCGGCTTTCCTGCACAGGTGTTGCCGCGCTATCTTGAGTCGATCGGCGTGCCCTGGCACGTGATCGAGCAGGATACCTACCGCGTCGTCAGGCGCGTCGTGCGGCCGGGGCACACGATGTGCTCGCTGTGCTCACGGCTGCGGCGCGGCGCGCTATATCGTTTTGCCAGCGAACACGCGATCAGCAAGATCGCCCTCGGGCATCATCGCGAGGACATCGTCGAGACTTTGTTTCTGAACCTGTTTCATGGCGGCCGTCTCAAAGCCATGGCGCCGAAGCTGCGCTCGCAGGACGGCCGCCACGTCATCATTCGCCCGCTCGCCTATATCGCCGAGCGTGATATCGCGCGCTACGCTCGGGGCATGGGCTTTCCACTGATACCCTGCACCTTGTGTGGCTCGCAGCCCAATCTGCAGCGCCACGCAGTCAAGCAGATGCTGGCGACCTGGGAGCGCGAGCATCCCGGACGCACCGAGTCCATCCTCTCGGCGTTGCGTCACGTCGAGCCCGCCACCCTTGCCGACACGCGGCTCGTGGATTTTGCCCAGCTGCGCTGCCTGGCTCCGGCCGAGACGGCCGAGACGGCCGAGACGGCCGAGATGGCCGAGATGGTCTGATCGCGTGGGAATGCGTCGGCCGCTCGCAAACAGCTACTGGGTGCTGCCAGGCAGCCTGCTCGCCGGCGAATACCCTTTGGGCAATAAACCGCAGGACACCGAGTCGCGCTTGCAGCGCTTACTGGCTGCCGGCATCGACACGTTCCTGGATCTGACGCATCAGGGCGAGTGTCCTGAATACCGCGCTCTGCTGCCGGCGAACGTGCGCTACCTGCGCAGCCCGATTCTCGATACCGAGATACCCGAGGATCCCGCGCAGATGCGCACGATCCAGGCGCACCTGCACAGCGAGCTGGCCGCGGGACGGCGTGTGTACGTGCACTGCCGAGCCGGCATCGGGCGCACCGGCATGGTCGTGGGCTGCTACCTGGCCGAGCAGGGGCTGAAGGGCCCCGCGGCATTGCGACGGCTGAATCGGCTATGGCGTCAAAGCGAGCGCTCGCGCACCTGGCCGGTTGTTCCCCAGACGCATGAGCAGGCCGAGTTCATTCGGCAATGGTCACGGCAGAAATAGCTGCCATCTATGCATTTTTCGGCGAAGTTAGCCGCATGATCGGCGCCGATAGACTCTGGCATAATTCGGCGAGACGCCGCCCGGAGCCTGGATAGGAGCCTGTCCGGCGAGCCGGCGCCGCAAGCGCCGAGCGGACAGCGCCGCCGTGATTGGTTAGAGTCCTTGGATGCCCGCGAGCCCCGCAAATCTGCGCCGTCGGCCCGCCTCGAGCGCACGCAGGCTACCGTGGACCAGCCTGGATGATGAGCAGTTGCTGCGATTGCGCATGTGCGATCTGCAGCTGGATCTGCATCGCTCACCGCTCAAGCGACACGTCGAGCGTCTCTACAGCGAGCTCAACGAGCGTGGCATCCGCTTTCGCCCGCACGTCTGGCTTGCCGAGGAATGGTTTTCGCCCGACGGCGTGCCGGGCATCGCCGTACCGTTCTATCTGGCGCACCCGCGGCTCATGCGCCTGGAGCGCAAGATGACGCGCGAGGTCGAAGGCGGCAACGTCAACTGGTTCATGCGCATTCTGCGGCACGAGGCTGGCCACGCCTTTGATTCCGCGTACCGGCTGCGACGCCGCGCCTACTGGCGCGCCTTGTTCGGGCCTGCCTCCAGACCCTATCGCGCGCGCTATCGAGCGCGCCCGGCGAGCCGCCACCACGTGCAGCATCTGGGCGAATGGTATGCGCAGAGCCACCCGACCGAGGATTTTGCCGAGACCTTCGCAGTCTGGCTGACACCGCGATCCGGCTGGCAGCGCCGCTATGCCTCGTGGCCGGCGCTGCGCAAGCTGCGCTTCGTGCAGCAGTCGGCCGGCGAGCTCGGCCCGCATCGCCCGCCGGTGCGCCGCCGCGATCGCGTCGAGCCGCTCGAGGTGAATCAGCGCACCCTGGCGCAGCACTATCGCAGCAAGCTCGCGCTCGCACGCAGTCGCCGCGGCATGCTCGCCGACCGAGTGCTGCAGCGTATCTTCAGCGCCGAGCCCGGTGCGCGCACGCTCATGGCAGCGACGCTGTTGCGTGCGCACAAAGCGCGGCTGCTGGCATCCATTACGCGCAACAGCGGTGTGGATCGCTACGCGGCTCACCAGGTGCTGCGCGTCGCGATCCAGCGCAGCGAGCGCCTGCAGCTGTACGTACCCGGGGCGCAGCGCGATGCGCTGCGCGCGACGCGTCTGATGCTGCGGCGGCTCGCGCGGCTGTACATGCGCAGCCCCGGACTGCGCCTGCGCGCATGAGGCCGCTGCGCACGCTGGTGGTGGTACACAGCAGCCTGCTGCCTCCCGACACTCTGGAGGGCCGCAGCGACAAGGAGATCGCCGAATGGCGCACCGAGTACGATGTGGTCTCGACGCTGCGCACGGCCGGGCACCATGTGCGCACGCTCGGCGTGCTCGATTCGCTGACCGAATTGCGCGCGGCGCTGCTGGAGTGGAAGCCCGAGGTCGTATTCAACCTGCTCGAGGAATTCAACGGCATCGTGACCTATGATCAGCATGTGGTCGCCTTCCTCGAGCTGATGCGCGCGCCCTATACCGGCTGCAATCCGCGCGGACTGCTGCTCTCGCGCGACAAGGTGCTGTGCAAGCAGTTGCTCGCGTTCCATCGCATACCCACACCGCAATTTGCGGTGGTGCGCCGTGGACAGCGCTTTGTCGTGCCGCGCCGCTTGCGGCTGCCGCTGTTCGTCAAGTCGGCGACCGAGGATGCATCCCTCGGCATCGCGCAGGCGTCCGTGGTCGAGGATGTCGCGCGCCTGCGCGAGCGCGTAGAGTTCATGCACGAGCAGATCGGCTCCGATGCATTGGTCGAGGAATATATCGAAGGGCGCGAGCTGTATGTGGGGGTGCTGGGCAATGAGCGGCTCATGCGCCTGCCGGTGTGGGAAATGCGCTTTGGCTCACTGCCCGAGTCGCTGGCAGCCATTGCCACGCGCAAGATCAAATGGGATCGGGCCTACCAAAGCCGCTACGACAT
>JBEKUL010000091.1:0-13321 GCA_049515055.1 Steroidobacteraceae bacterium
ACGAACAACGCCAGGCACAGTGCGAACACCGTCGTGGCGCCGCACACCAACAACGCGCCGCCCAGGGCAGGTCCGGAGATCGCGGCGACCTGGGACAGGCTCGAATTGAATGCCAGGGCTCGCGGAAACTGCTCGCGCGGCACGAGGCCCGGCACGATCGCCTGCAGCGCCGGCGCCCAGAATGCGCGGCCGGTGCCGAACGTGCCGATGGCCGCGTAGATCGGCCAGACCGAGCGACCCCCCTCGAGCGTGTAGCCGAGCAGCGCGCCAATACACAGCGCCGCCACAGCCCAGGCGACCATCAGGACCTTGCGACGATCGGCGTGATCGGCCACATGACCACCCAGCATGACCAGGCAGACGAACGGCAGGAACTCGCTCAGACCTACGAACCCCAGCGCCAGCGCATCGTGCGTGAGCGCATAGACCTGCCAGGCCAGCGCGACCCCGAGCATCTGCCAGCTCAATGCCGTCAGGAAGCGGCACAGCGCGAAGCGCGCAAACTGCCGATGCCGCAGCAGCGCGAGTGCCGGGAAGCGCGCCACGGACGCCAGCGCCATCAGACAGCGAGGAACATGCGATAGGCCGGGTTCGCTGTCTCGTCCGTATAGGGGTAATGCAGATCGTTCAGGTGCAGCAGAAAGTTCTCGCGCTCTGCCTTGGGTACTTCAATACCCGCCAGCACGCGGCCGTAGTCGGAACCGTGATTGCGGTAATGGAACAGACTGATATTCCAGGCGCTGCCAATCGACTGCAGAAAGCGCAGCAAGGCGCCCGGGCGCTCCGGGAATTCGAACCGATACAGCAGCTCATTGCTGTGTTCGGAGCCGGAGTGGGCATGGCCGCCGATCATGTAGCGTATGTGCAGTTTCGCCATCTCGTTGCCGCTCATGTCGGTGACCGGATAGCCCGCGGCGCGCAGTTGCGCGAGCACCGCTTCGCGCTCGTGCTGCCCGCCGCTGAGCCCGAAGCCCACGAAGATGCGCGCGAGCGCCCCGCCCTGAGAGCGGTAGTTGAACTCGGTGATACTGCGTTGCCCGAGCGCATCGCAAAACTGCAGAAAGCTGCCCGGTCGTTCCGGGATCTCCACCGCCAGCAGCGCCTCACGTTCCGCGCCGAGCTCGGCGCGTTCAGCCACATGTCGCAGGCGATCGAAATTCATATTGGCGCCGCAGTTGATTGCAATCAGGCGCTGCCCCTGCGCGCCGCTGCGTGCGACGTAGCGCTTCAGACCCGCGACCGCCAGCGCGCCGGCGGGCTCGGATATGGAGCGCGTATCTTCGAAGATGTCCTGGATTGCCGCGCAGATCTCATCGTTATCGACCAATAGAATTTCATCGACGTAGCGACGCACCAGCGCGAACGTCTCCTCCCCGACCTTGCGCACGGCCACGCCGTCGGCGAACAAACCCACCCGCTCGAGCGTGACGCGCTTGCCGGCGCGCACCGACTCGTACATCGCCGCGGCGTCCTCCGGCTGCACGCCGATGATCTTCACGCGCGGATAGAGCTGCTTGATGAACGCCGCGACCCCGCCGATCAGACCGCCGCCGCCGACCGGCACGAACACGGCGTCAAATTCCCCGCCGCTCTGGCGCACGATTTCCATGCCGACGGTGCCCTGACCCGCGATAACGTCCGGATCGTCGAACGGGTGCACGAATACCAGGTGCCGTTCGCGCGCCAGATCCAGGGCGTGCTCATAAGCGCTGTCGTAGATATCGCCGTACAGAACCACTTCACCGCCGAGCTCGATCACCGATTGCACCTTGATCGCCGGCGTGGTCTGCGGCATCACGACCAGCGCCGGCAGGCCGCGGTGGCGCGCCGCCAGGGCCACCCCCTGGGCGTGATTGCCGGCGGAGGCGCAGATCACGCCGCGCGCGGCGATCGCGGCCGACAGGTGCGCGATCTTGTTGTATGCGCCACGCAATTTAAAGGAGAACACCGGCTGCAGGTCTTCACGTTTGAGCAGCACACGGTTGCCCAGCCGGCGCGACAGGCGCGGGGCCGGATCGAGTGGGGATTGGATCGCGACATCGTAGACGCGCGCTTTGAGTATGCGCTGCAGGTAATCGTCGCTCATGGCCGTGCGAAGCTTAAGCCATAAGCCGCTGCGCGCGCAGCTGCGCCTCGCTCAGGCGGGCGGTTTGATCGTAAAGCGAAACTCGGTCTTGCCCAGGGTCACCAGGTCCCCATCCTTGAGCGCGCGCCGTGTGGCGCGCACGCCGTTGACGTAGGTACCGTTGGTGCTGTTGAGGTCCTCGATGACCGTGGTGGCGCCGGCGCGCAATATCACAGCGTGGTGGCGGCTGATGAAATCCATATCGATGCGCATATCATTGTCGGGGGTGCGGCCGATGGTCGTGCGCCGCCCCAGCAGGTGCACGATGCCGGTATCGCCCTCGGTGCGCACCAGCAATTGGACCAGCTCCTCGGCATCGCCGAGATGCTCGAGATTGTGCTGAATATTGCCGAGCATCGCGACACTGCTCGCAGCCTCGGCCTCGACGCGCTCGATCATCGCGTTGCGCTGCGCGAGGGAATCGCGCACCGCGTTCAGTTGCTTGCGCAGCTCCGCTGCAGTCTCCAGCTGCGCCCGCGCCTCGGCCTCAAGCGCCGCGATGCGCTCGCGCGCCGCGGCTGCAGCCGCATCCGCACCGGCGCGCAGGCCATCGAGCTGCGCATTGCGCTCCTGCTCGAGCCGCAGCCCCGCGCTGAGCTCCTCCTCGCGAGCGAGGGACTGTGCGCGCAGCTCGCGCAGGCTCTCCTCCTGCAGCCGTGTCTGGGCCTCCAGCGCCGCAATGCGCTCGCGCGCCGTGGCTGCGCTGCCATCGGCTCGGGTACGCGCGGCATCCAGCTCGGCTTTGCGCTCCTGCTCGATGCGCAGCGCCGTGCTGAGCTCCTCCTGACGCGCCAGGGACTGTGCGCGCAGCTCGCGCAGGCTATCCTCCTTGAGCCGGGTCTCGGCTTCGAGCGCCGCGATGCGCTCGCGTGCCGCCGCCGCGGCGCTGTCGGCGCGCGCGCGCGCGGCGTCGAGCTCGGCATTGCGTTCCTTCTCGCTGCGCAGCGCGACCGACTGCTCCTCGGCGCGCTCACCGCTCTGCGTTCGCAGCTCGCGCAGCGTCGCCTGCTGCAGCCGCGTCTCGGTGTCGAGCGCCGCAATGCGCTCGCGCGCGCTAGCCGTGGCCGCCTCGAGGCGGCTGCGCTCGGCATCCAGCTCGCGCACCCGTTGCGTTTGCGCGCGCAGCGCGGCGTTCAATTCTTCCTCGCGGGCCCCGCTCTTGCGAGCGCGCTCGCCCAACTCCTGTTCCAGCTCGGCAACACGCGCCTCACGCTCGGCGAGCATGCCATCGTAGAGCTCGCGCCGGCCCTCCATGCTCTGCAGGGCTTCCCGGTAGCGCTCACCGCGAGTTCGCCATTGCGCCAGATCCAGCTCGGCCGCCTGCGCACGCTGGCCCACTGCCGCGTGCGTGGCCTTCAGGGCCAGCATCTCGCTGGCCAGCGCCGTGTGCCGCGCATGCGCCGACTCAGCGTCCGCGCGCGTAGCCTGCAGTTCATCGCGTACAAAAGCCCCGTCGGCTCCCATCGTCGCCAACGCCGCATCGAGCTGCGCGGCGCGCGCTTCCAGCTCGGCAATGCGCCGGTCGCGAATACCGACCTCGCGCTCGAACACCGAGAGTTGCTCGCTTTTGCGATTGAGCAATTGCTCCAGCTCGCGCAATTTACCGCCGAGATTGCCCAGGTCATGCTCGAGCTGGCTGCGAGTTTCGTTCACGGAGGCCAGGTTGGAGCGCAGCGCCCCGATCTCAGCCTCGCGCTGACTGTGTTCCTCGGGCGGCGCCGGCGCGGCGGCCGGTGCGCTCTCGCGCGCCTGCGGCGCGCGGCTTGGAATCTGCTCAGACGCGCGCGCCTTTGCGCTCGCCGGTCCTTTCCAGGTGTCCGTGGCGGCGAGCTCATCGCTCGGTGCGCCGAGCGCACTGGGCGACAATTGCGGCAGCTCCGCGGTTTCTTCCAGATCAATCGGGGATGGATTGTTGAGCGATGTGTTCATTGGGGGTTTGTATGCACGCGGCGCCTAGGCAAGCTCGAGAAAATCGCGCAACCGTGCCGCCTCGTGCTCGGTTTGTCCGTCGGCCTGATAGCGCTGATCGGCGGATCGCAGGTCGATCACGAGCAGTCGCTGGCGCAGGCCGCGGCCCACGCCGCGGACCGCTTCAGTATCGGGCGACAGCACCACGCGGCCGATCTGCGCGGGTCGTTGCTGCAACAGCGCGGCCGCAATCGCGACGCCGCTGTCATGCGCGAGCAGATCAAAGTGCGCCAGGTGCATCGAGTCCAGAAAGTCCCCGAGCGCTTCGGCAAGCTGGGCAGCCGTATACGAGGCCGAAGCACCGTCCGACTCGCCGCATCCGGGCAGATCAGGCGCATAGACCGAGCGGTCGCGCCCGAGGGGCAGCAGCAGCGGACCGAAGAAACGTCCCGAGCCCGGCGCACCGGGGATACACAACAGCGCGGTTGCCTCATCGAAGCCGCCGCCCGCGGGCAGCGCGTAGTGCACATGCAACTGTCCATAGCGGCAGTCGAAATAGGCGCGGCGCACGCGCGGCTCCAGCGGCGCTGACAATGTGGCACGTCGGGTTTTCATCATGGACTCATGGACTCAAGCCACCCTTTCGAAGGCTGTGCGCCGCCGTTCACGCTCGGCGCTTGCGGCGCCGTCGCTTCGACTGCCGCGTTGATCCTCTGGCGATTATTCATCAAGCCGACGCGTAACCCTGCGACCTATTCCCCAACTTCCGCGACCGACGACAATCTTATGCCTGCGCCCTTGTGGCGCCGCCAATGCGACATAATACGGGTGGCGGCCGCCCTCGCCGCCGGGTTCGACGGTCCGAAGGGCCTAAAACATGCCGGAGGGATCGATCTCCCCGGGGGCGCCGACCTGTGCTCGCGCGCTGATGTAATCCCCGGTGATCATGGCGTCATAGCCCTGCCCGGGAGCGACCATCGGATAGACGCCGGCGTCCGGATCGATGATGACCTCGAGGAACGCGGGGCCTTTGAAGCCCAGGAACTCCGCGATTATCTGCGGCACATCCTGCTTGCGATCGAGCCGTCGTGCCCACTGGAAGCCGTCGGCGCTCGCCGCGCGCACGAAATCCTTTTTGTGCAACGACTTGTCACTGCCCGAGAGCCGGCCCTTGAAGAACAGCTTCTGCCACTGCTTGACCATGCCGTCACCGAAATTGTTCAGCACGATGACCTTGATGGGCAGGTCGTAGGTGGTCACGGTCTCGAGCTCGCCGATGTTCATGCGGATGCTCGCATCGCCATCGAAGTCGATGACCAGCCGCCCCGGGCAGGCGACCTGCGCGCCGATGGCCGCGGGCAGGCCGAAGCCCATGGTGCCCATGCTGCCCGATGTCAGCCACTGTCTTGGGGAGCGAAAATCGAACAGCTGTGCCGCCCACATCTGATGCTGGCCGACGCCGGTGCTGATGATCGCCTCGCCGCGGGTGTGCCGGTTGATCTGCTCGATCACGTAGTGCGGCTGCACCAGCTCGCTGTCGCGATCGTAGTTCATCGCGTGAGCGCGGCGCAGCTCCTCCAGGTGGCGCCGCCACGGTGCAAAATCAGGCCGCAGTTGCAGCCGCGCGCCCCAGCTCGTGAGCGAGCGCAGCGCCTCGGGCAGCAGCCCGACATGGCTCCAGTGCGCGTTCTTGACCTTGTTGATCTCGGCCCGGTCTATATCCAGGTGCGCGATTCGCCGGGCATTGCGTGCAAATTTCTTCGGATCCCCGGCCACGCGGTCGTCGAAGCGCGCCCCGACCGCGATCAGGAAATCGCAGTCCTCCACCGCATAGTTGGCGAATGCCGCGCCATGCATGCCGAGCATTCGCATCGACAACGCGTGCGTGGTATCGATCGCACCAATGCCCATGAGCGTCGTCACGATGGGAATGCCGAACTGCTGCGCAAATTCGGTCAAGGCGCCGGCCGCATCGCCGTTGATCACGCCGCCCCCGGCATAGATGAGCGGCCGCTGCGATTGCGCCAGTAGCTGCAGGAAACTGGCTGCCTGCGCCTCGGACAGCGCGCTCGTCATGATTTCGCGCAGCCGCTGCCGGTAGCCGGGAATCGCGAGCTCGCCGTCGCCCCGAAACATGAGCGCCGAGGTCTGCACGTCCTTCGGCAGATCGATGACGACCGGACCGGGGCGCCCGGTGCGCGCAATCTCGAAGGCCGTGCGCACCGTGGCTTCCAGGCGCTGCGGATCGGTGACCAGAAACACATGCTTGGCCACCGAGCCCATCAGCGAAGCCACCGGGGCTTCCTGGAATGCATCCGTGCCGATCGCGGGCGTCGCCACCTGGCCGCAGATCACGACGATCGGCACCGAGTCGGCCATGCAGTCGCGCACCGGCGTGACCGTGTTGGTGGCACCGGGGCCCGACGTCACCAGACACACGCCCACGCGTGCGCTCGCTCGCGCGTAGCCCGCAGCCATGAATCCCGCGCCCTGCTCGTTCGCGGGTACGATCAACGGCACCTGGTTGCCGCCGGTGAGTTTCTGTTCCGCATTGAAAGTGAATACCGCATCATAGGTCGGCAAAATGGCGCCGCCGCTGTAGCCAAAGATCGCGCCTGTGCCCTCATCGGCAATGACCTGCACGACGATCTGGGCCCCGGACATGGCCTTGCCAGCCAGCGGATGGGCCTGCGGACGCACCAATTTCGCGCCTTCGGTCATGCATCGATTATGGCCGAGGCGGGCTGCAATTGGCTATTCTGTGGCGTTTGCACCCCCGAGCCGTCGAGCCTATGCGACACATCATCGGCATATTGCTGCAGAACGAGGCCGGCGCACTCGCGCGCGTGGCCGGTATGTTCTCCAGCCGCGGCTACAACATCGAGTCGCTCGCGGTCGCGCCGACTGACGATCCGACGGTCTCGCGCCTGACACTGGTGACCAGCGGTTCGGAAGCGGTGATGCTGCAGATCACCAACCAGCTCAACAAGCTCATCGACGTGGTCAGCGTCGAGGACATGACGCGCGGTGAGCACATCGAGCGCGAGCTCGTGCTGCTCAAATTGAGCATGGACGCGGCTCGCCGGGATACCGTGCGCGGCTACGTGATCCGTACCGGCGGCCGCGTGCTCGATCCGGCCAGTGAATGCTTCATCGTCGAGCTTCTCGGCAGCGAAGCCGAAATCAGCGGGTTCATTCTCGAGCTGGCCAAGCACGCCGAGCTCATCGAGGTGGTGCGCAGCGGTGCACTGGGTATGACTCGCAGCCAACGCGCACTGCGGCTCGTGCAGTAGCCGCGCGGCTCGCCGTGCGAGGCCTCAGTTCGAGCCGGGAATGAGCACCGAGGCGCCCACGGTGCGCCGCATCTCCAGATCGCGATGCGCCTGGGCGGCGTCGACCAGCGCGTAGCGCTGGCCGATCGACACGCGCAACTTGCCCGAACGCACACAGGCAAACAGCGCGCGCGCTGCGCGCTGCAGCTCCTCCGGCGTGGCGATGTAATCAAACAGCGACGGACGCGTCAGGAACAGTGAACCCCTGCGCGCCAGTTCCAGCGGCGCAATCGCCGGCGCCGGTCCCGAGGCATTGCCGAAACTGACCATCATGCCGCGGCGGCGCAGACAATCGAGCGACTCGAAGAACGTATCCTTGCCGACCGAATCGTAGACGACATCGGCCATGCGGCCGCGCGTGTAGCTGCGCACCGAGGCGACGATGTCATCGCGTGCGGCTACGAAGACGCGCTGGCACCCCTGGCGCTTCGCGCGCTCGAGCTTGGCCTCGCTGCCGACGATACCCATGACGCGCGCTCCGAGTGCATGCGCCCATTGCGTGAGCAGCGAACCCACACCGCCCGCCGCCGCGTGGATGAGCACATAGTCGCCGTGGCGCACGCGATAGGTCCGGCGCAAGAGAAACTCGGCCGTCAGGCCCTTGAGCATGAGCGCCGCAGCCTGTTCGTCGCTGATGCCGGCCGGCAATTTGACCAGTCGCGCGGCGGGAATATTGCGCCGCTCAGAATAGGCGCCGCTACTCGCGTACACGTAGGCCACGCGCTGCCCGAGCTTCAGGCCACGCACACCGCGCCCAAGCGCAACGATGACGCCGGCGGCCTCGCGTCCCGGCGTTTCCGGCAGCGGCCGCGGGTACAGGCCGCTGCGATCATAGATATCGATGAAATTGACTCCGATCGCGGTGTGCTGCAGCTGCACCTCGCCGCGCCCGGGCGGCGGCAACTGCCGCGGCTCCCACTTGAGCACTTCGGCGCCGCCGTGCTCATGAAACAGGATGGCGTTGGACAGTACGCTCGGCATGCGCCGACCCTCGGCCTTCAGAGCGCGGCGTTATCGGTCTCGCCGGTACGAATGCGGATCACCCGGTCGATCTGCGTGATGAAGATCTTCCCATCGCCGACTTTGCCGGTCTTGGCGGCCTTGAGCACGGCCTCGACGACCTGATCGACCAGATCGGAGCGAACCGCGACTTCCACGCGAGTCTTGGGCACGAAATCCACGACGTATTCCGCGCCTCGATAAAGCTCGGTGTGGCCGCGCTGCCGGCCGAAGCCCTTCACCTCGGTCACGGTCATTCCGGACACGCCGATGTCCGATAAGGCAGCCCGTACGTCATCGAGTTTGAAAGGCTTGATGATCGCGGTAACGAGTTTCATGCGAGACTTTCGCCTCCGTTCTTGTGCTCCCGGCCCACTGCGGGGTGCAGCTTTCGTGCCACGACAGTCAATGGCGAAAACCCGCCGTTAGCGACTCGAGCCGGGCGAATTTAGCACCATTTCGGGGCAGTCAATAGCGCGACGCGCGTTTGTAACGCCACAGCGGCGGCGAGCGTGGCTAAACGGCGCGCTCAGGCCAGCACGATCATCAGATCCTTGGGGTCCACCTGCATCCCCGGCTGCACCAGCACCTCGACAACCTCGCCGTCAATTTCCGCGCGCACCGCGGCCTCCATCTTCATCGCCTCGAGCGTCGCGACCACATCACCGCGCGCCACCCGTTGTCCCACGCTGACCGCGATGCTCGCCACGCTGCCCGGCATGGGCGCCCCGACGTGGCGCAGATTGCCGGCGTCGACCTTGCGCTGCGGCGCACGCTTGGGCTTCTGGCTGCGGTCGATCACGCGTACCGATCGCGGCTGACCGTTGAGTTCGAAGAAAACCGTGCGCGTGCCGTCCTCGAGCGGCTCGCCCTGCGTGACGTAGCGCACGATCAGCATCTTGCCGCGCTCCAGATCGATGCTGACCTCCTGTCCGGGTCGCATGCCGTAGAAGAAAACCGGCGTGGGCAATATGGCCATATCGCTGTAGCGACGCCGGTCGGCGGCGTAATCCGTGAAGACCTTCGGATACATCAGATAGGACGCGAACTGCTGATCGGTGACCGGGTGCGCGGTACGCGCGCTCGCCTCCAGGCGCAGCGAGCCGAGATCCGCGTCCGGCAATTCCGCGCCCGGACGTTGCTTGCGCGGCGCCACGCCCTTGAGCACCTTGCGTTGCAGAGCTTCGGGAAAACCGCCGTAGGGTTGGCCAATGTCGCCGTGAAAATACTGCACCAGGGATTCGGGAAATGAGATCTCGGTATCCGGATCGAGCACTGCGGCGCTGGTCAGGCCGGCGGTAACCATGAGCAGCGCCATGTCGCCGACCACCTTCGAGGTCGGCGTCACCTTGACGATGTCGCCGAGCATCTGGTTGACCTCGGCATAGGCGCGCGCCACCTCCGGCCAGCGTGCCTCGTCGATGCCGAGCGAGCGGGCCTGCTCGCGCAGGTTGGTGTACTGGCCGCCGGGCATACCGTGCACGTAGACCTCCGAGGCACCGGCACGAATGTCGGCCTCGAAGGCGACATAGTTCTTGCGCACCTGCGCCCAGTAGTGCGAGATCGTGCGGATGTGATCGGTGTCCAGCCCGGGATCGCGCGCGCCGTCGCGCAAAGCCTCGGCGATCGAGCCGAGATTGGGCTGGGACGTCAGGCCGCTCATGGAATCCATCGCCGCATCGACCGCGTCGGCGCCGGCAGCGATGGCTGCAAATACACTCGCGGCAGCAATGCCACTGGTGTCGTGCGTGTGAAAATGCAACGGCAGCCCGGTCTCCTCCTTCAGGGCCTTGACCAGATCATAGGCCGCACGTGGCTGGCACAGGCCCGCCATGTCCTTGATGCACAGTATGTGCGTACCGGCGGCCTTGAGCTCGCGTGCAATCCCGAGGTAGTAATCCAGCGTGTACTTGCGCTCGCGTGGACTGCTCAGATTGCCGCTGTAGCAGATGGCGCCCTCGCACAGCCGGCCGCTTTCGCACACGGCGTCGATCGCCACGCGCATGTTCTCGACCCAGTTGAGCGAATCGAAGACCCGGAAAACATCGATGCCGCCGGCGGCGGCCTGCTGTACGAAGTAGCGCACCACGTTGTCCGGATAGTTGGTGTAACCGACCGCGTTGGCCGAGCGCAGCAGCATCTGCAGCAGCAGGTTCGGCATCGCTTCGCGCAATTTTGCCAGCCGCTCCCAGGGATCCTCTTTCAGAAAGCGCATCGCCACGTCGAAGGTCGCGCCGCCCCAGCATTCCACCGAAAACAACTGCGGCAGCAACGCCGCATACGCGGGTGCCACGGCCGCCATGTCGATCGTGCGCATGCGCGTGGCGAGCAGCGACTGGTGCGCATCGCGCATGCTCGTGTCGGTCAACAGCACGCGCTGCTGCGTGCACATCCATTGCGCAAAGCGCTGCGGGCCGAGCTCAGAGAGCCGTTGCCTGCAGCCGCTCGGCGCGGTCCCGGCCGCCGCGAGCTCGGGCGGCAGGCGCGGGGCGCGCACCTGCACGAGCCGCTCGGGTCGCGGCCGGCCGAGCACTTCCGCGTTGCCGTTGACGACGGTGTCGGCCAAGTACGTCAGGATGCGCGTGGCGCGGTCGCGCCGCTCGGGCGAGGCGTACAGCTCCGGCGTCTCGTCGATGAAGCGGGTGGTGTACTGCCCGTGCGCGAAGCGCGGATGCGTGATGATCTGATCCAGGAATCGCAGGTTGGTGGCTACGCCGCGAACGCGAAATTCCCACAGTGCACGATGCATGCGCGCGATCGCCTCCTCGGGCGTCGCCGCCCAGGTCGTGACCTTGACCAGCAGCGAATCGTAGGAGCGCGTGATCACGGCGCCGGCGTAGGCCGTGCCCGCGTCCAGTCGCACGCCGAAGCCGGCTGGGCTGCGATAGGCGGTTATGCGGCCATAGTCGGGAATGAAATTGTTGTACGGATCCTCTGTCGTGATCCGGCACTGCAGGGCGTGCGCGCCCAGGCGAATCTGGCTCTGGGGCGGCACATCGCAGCCCGGCTCGCCGATGCGCTCTCCGTCAGCGATGCGGATCTGCGCCTTGACCAGATCGATGCCGGTCGCACACTCGGTCACGGTGTGCTCGACCTGGATGCGTGGATTGACCTCGATGAAAAACAACGCCCCGCTGTCCGCATCCTGCAGGAATTCAACCGTACCGGCGTTGCAGTAGTGCGCGGCGCGGCCGATCCTGAGCGCCAGCTCGCACAGCGTGGCGCGCTCGGCGTCGCTTAGAAAAGTGGCTGGTGCGCGCTCGACGACTTTCTGATTGCGCCGCTGCACCGTGCAGTCGCGCTCGTACAGATGCACGAGATTGCCATGCGCATCGCCCAGGATCTGCACCTCGACGTGGCGCGCGCGGCGCACGAGCTTCTCCAGGTACAGCTCATCGTTGCCGAAGGCGGCCCTGGCCTCGCGTCGCGCCACCGGCAGCAGTTCGGCGAGCTGCGCATCGCTCTCGATCACGCGCATCCCGCGTCCGCCCCCGCCCCAGCTTGCCTTGAGCATGACCGGGTAGCCCACTTGCCGTGCCAGTCGCGTGCATTCGGCCATATCAAGCGGCAGCGGCGGCGTGGCCGGCATGACGGGCACAGCCGCGGCCATGGCCAGATTGCGCGCCGCGATCTTGTTGCCCAGCACCCGCATGCTCGCAGCGCTCGGGCCGACGAAAATGATGCCCGCGGCCGCGCATGCTTCCGCAAACTCCGGGTTCTCGGACAGAAAGCCATAGCCCGGATGGATCGCATCGACGTTGCTTTCGCGCGCTATGCGCAGGATGTCGGGGATGTCGAGATAGGCTTCGATCGCACCCTTGCCTTCGCCGACCAGATAGGCCTCGTCGGCTTTGGTTCGGTGCAGGCCGAAGCGATCTTCCTGCGAATAGATGGCGACTGTGCCGATGCCCAGCTCGTTCGCCGCCCGCATGACCCTTATTGCGATCTCGCCACGATTAGCTATCAGCAGCCGGCGAATCCTGGTCAGCACTGTGAGCCTCGCATGCGACAGGCAAGCGGATTCTAGTCCGCCAGGTAAGCGGCCAGATAGTCCTCGAAGCTGCCCTGACGGGCCGCCTCCACAGCAGCGGCTTCCTGCAATGACTGCTCGACTTCCAGCTCGAACTCGCGCTCGCGCGCGAGCTCGATCGGCACCGCGTCAAGGCAGTATTCCTTGTGCGCGCGCGAGTAGCGCAACCCGAACGCCTCGAAGCTCTCGCCGTGTTCGCGCAGTTCGCGCAATAGCCGCGCCGAGGGCGTGTGCTCGACCTGCGCGAGCTTCAGGCTCTGCTCGTGCAGCGCTGACCCATAGGGCCGGCCGGGATAAGAGGCGTCGAGCAGCTCGCAGATCCCCTGCATCGATTCGAGCAGCTCCGCGGCCCAGCTCTGCAGCGCAACGCGCCGCCGGTCGCGCTCGAGCGTCAGTCCGGGCTCGCGGCCGCGGCGCGCCACGAGCAGATGATTGCGCTCGATCTGCTCCTCCTCGTCGACACCGATGGGCGGACTGTCCTTGAACAGCAGCAACAGCAGCAGGGCCTCGAGGAAATAGAGCTTGCGCAGATTCACGCCGACCGGGTCAAAGGCGCTGTTGTCGAGCGCCCGTACCTCCACGTACTCAACGCCGGCACGCGCGAGCGCATGCGCGGTGCGCTCACCTGCCCGCAACGTGCGCTTCGGCCGCACATAACTGTAGTACTCGTTCTCGATCTGCAGCGCATTGGCGGACAGCTGCTGGTATTCGCCGCGGGCCATCACGCCCAGAGCCGCGAACGGCGGATGCGGCGTTTTGATCGCGCGCCGCAGATCGCGCAAATACTCCTCGAGACTGTTAACCGAGACCGAGACCGAGCTCTGGCTGCGGTTGCGGTAACCCAGATCGCTCATGCGCAGCGAGGTGGCATACGGGCCGATCAGCGTGTCGGCGCCGAGCGGCTCGAGTCCGTGCTCGGGGCGATCG
>JBEKUL010000092.1:0-12910 GCA_049515055.1 Steroidobacteraceae bacterium
CTCGAAGTGCGCGATCTGCACGTGCAGGTGGGTGGCCAGGCGGTGCTCAAGGGCGTCTCGCTGAGCGTGCGCGCGGGGGAAGTGCATGCACTCATGGGCCCCAACGGCTCGGGCAAGAGCACGCTGGCCTTCGTGCTGGCGGGGCGGCCGGGCTATGAGATCACCGGCGGCAGCGCGAGCTTCGAGGGCCGCGATCTGCTCGCTCTTGCCGCCGAAGACAGAGCACGCGCGGGACTATTCCTGGGCTTTCAGTACCCGGTGGAGATACCGGGCGTCAACAACGCGTATCTGCTCAAGGCCGCATTGAATGCCGCGCGGCGCGAGCGCGGACTGCCCGAGCTCGACGCCTTCGAATTCCTGTCGCTGGTGCGCGCCAAGACGCAGCTGATGCACATTGATGAGAGCTTCCTGGGCCGCGCCGTCAACGAAGGCTTCTCCGGCGGGGAGAAGAAACGCAACGAGATCCTGCAGATGCTCGTGCTCGAGCCCAAGCTCGCGCTGCTGGATGAGACGGACTCGGGACTGGATATCGACGCCATGAAAATCGTCGCCAACGGTATCAATTCCCTGCGCACCGCCGATCGCTCCATCGTGCTCGTGACGCACTATCAGCGGCTGCTCGAGCATGTGGTGCCGGATTTCGTGCACGTGCTGGCGCGCGGCCGCATCCTGCGCAGCGGCGATCGCAGCCTCGCGCTCGAGCTCGAGCGGCGCGGCTACGACTGGATCAGCGAACAGGCGGCGGCCTAAAGTGCGGCGATGAATGCTGCTGCCACCATGCAACGCTCCGACGTCCTCGAGCGCGTGCTGCACGATTACCGCTGTGTCGCCGACACTCTGCCCGGAGGCCCCAGTGCGCGCAGCGCGCGCGAACGTGCGGCCGCTCAGCTCGCGGACATCGGTTGGCCCTCAGCGCGCGACGAATATTGGCGCTATGCGAATTTGCGCGCATTCGATCGCAGCGCCTATGGCTCTGCAGCCGTGCCAGCCGCGGAGGCGGCCGCGACGCTGAGCGCTTTGCAGCGCCAGGGCGAGCTGCCGCCGCCACTGGCAGGCTTCGAGCGCCTGATCTATCTGGACGGGGTGTATGTCGCGGGTACGCGCAGCTCAGCGCAGTCCGACACGGGCGCGCTCGGCTGGGATTGGGACTGGCCGGCGGAGCTGCGCCTGGGCCTGTTGTGCGATATGTTCGCCCGCGACGCTGCACGGCTGCAGGTGCACGGCGCAGCGGCCATCGAGGTTTTGTTTGTCACCAGTCCAGCTGCCGCAGGCGCCGCGGTCTATCCGCGCCTGCAACTGCAGCTGGCTGCGGGCAGCAGCATGCAGCTGATCGAGCGTCATTTGGGCGGCCCGCAAGCCCCGACCCTCGTGGCATGCAATGTCACGATCGATCTGGGCCGCGGCGCGAACCTGAGCCACTATAGGCTGCAGCAGTGCGGCCGCCACATCGCCTTCACCGATACGCTGTGGGCGCGCCTGGCCGAGCAGGCGCAGTACAGCGTGCGCGGCATGACTTTCGGCGCCGGCACGGCGCGCACCAGTGCGCGCGTGCAACTGACCGGACGCGGCGCTGGCCTCGACTGGCAGGCGATCGCCGCCGGCCGCGCCGAGCAGGTACACGACACCGCGCTCAAGGTCGAGCACGGCGCGCCCGACACGCGCACCGATGAGACGTTTCGCGGCATCGCCGATGAGCGCGCGCGCCTGGCCTTCAGCGGCCGCATCCAGATCGCTGCGGCTGCGCCCGGCTCGCAGGCGCACCAGTCATTGAAGGGCCTGATCGAGGGCACGGGTGCCGAGATCGATTTGCGCCCGCAGCTCGAGATCAACACGCATGAGGTGCGCGCCGCACACGGGGCGAGCACGGGCCGGCTCGACCAGAACCTGCTGTTCTACCTGCTCTCGCGCGGCCTGGATCGCAAGCATGCGCGGGCACTGCTCAAATGGGCATTCCTGGGCGATGTATTGCGCACCATCGATCTGCCCGGCCTGCGCGCCGAGGCTGAACGCCTCGCCGCCGGCCAGTTGCCCGACGTCCCAGCCCTGGCGGCGCTGCCATGAGCGCGCGCCCCGCCGTCGCGCTCGGGCGCTTCGATCCGGCGCGGGTACGGGCCGATTTTCCGATCCTGGCGCGCACGATTCATGGCAAGCCGCTCGTCTACCTAGACAGTGCAGCCTCCTCGCAGCGCCCGTGGGCGGTGCTGCGCGCCATCGAGCACTACGAGACCACCTGCCATGCGAACGTACATCGCGGCGTGCACAGCCTGAGCCAATGGGCGACAGATGCCTATGAGGGCGCGCGCGAGACGGTGCGGCGCTTTCTGAACGCGCGCTCGACGCGCGAAATCGTATTCGTGCGCGGCACGACCGAGGCAATCAACCTCATCGCCAACAGCTGGGGCCGCTCGCAGCTCAAAGCCGGCGACGAAGTGCTCATCACGCAGCTCGAACATCACTCCAATATCGTACCCTGGCAGCTGATCTGCGCGGCCACGGGCGCGAGGCTGCGGGCTGCACCGATCACGGCTGCCGGTGAGCTCGACCTGGCCGCCTTCGCACACCTGCTGACCGCGCGCACGCGTCTGGTCGCCCTCGCCCACGTATCCAATGCGCTCGGCACCGTGCTGCCGGTGCACGAGATCGTGCAGCTTGCACACGCTCAAGGCATACCGGTATTACTCGATGGCGCCC
The DNA here is from genome assembly GCA_049515055.1 of Steroidobacteraceae bacterium. Classification (GTDB taxonomy): domain Bacteria; phylum Pseudomonadota; class Gammaproteobacteria; order Steroidobacterales; family Steroidobacteraceae; genus FEN-1191. Next base: position 2,692 of record JBEKUL010000092.1, read on the forward strand.
AGGCGGTGCCGCACGCGAGCGTCGATGTGCGCGCCCTGGATTGCGATTTCTATGCCTTCTCCGGTCACAAAGTCTACGGCCCGACCGGTATCGGCGTGCTGTACGCGCGCGAGTCGCTGCTCGCCTCGATGCCGCCCTGGCAGGGTGGCGGCGAAATGATCCTGTCGGTGCAGATCGAGAGCTCCACTTACAACGATCTGCCGTGGAGATTCGAGGCGGGCACGCCAAATATCTCCGGGGCAATCGGTCTGGGCGCGGCGCTCGAGTATGTCGAATCACTGGGACGCGAGGCGATCGCTGCGCACGAGCGCGCCCTGCTCGAGCTCGCCACCGCACGGCTTGCAGCAGTGCCGGGATTGCGCCTGGTGGGTACCGCGGCGCAGAAGGCGGCGGTGATCTCCTTTACGATGCAGGGCGTGCACCCGCACGACATCGGCACCATTCTCGACAGCGAGGGTATCGAGATCCGCACCGGCCATCACTGCGCGATGCCGCTGATGGAGTACTACGGGCTGCCCGGCACCGCACGCGCATCGTTCGGCTGCTACAGCAACACGCAGGATGTCGAGCGCCTGGCCGAGAGCCTGCAGCGCGTGCGCGAGGTATTCGGCTGATGCGAGGGGTGGCGCGCAGATGGATCTGAAGGAGCTGTATCGCGAGGTGATCCTCGATCACAACCGCAGCCCGCGAAATTTCGGGCGCCTCGATCCAGCCGACGGCTCGGCGGCGGGCCACAACCCGCTGTGCGGTGACACGCTCGATGTCACGTTGCGCATGGACGGGGATCGGCTCACGGAGCTGCGCTTCGAGGGGCAGGGTTGCGCGATCTCGGTGGCTTCGGCCTCACTGATGAGCGAGGCCGTCAAGGGCCGGCGGCGCGCGGAGATCGAGCAGATCTTCGGCGACGTGCACGCGCTACTGACCGGCCGCGAGAGCCCCGCTGGGCGCAATCTGGGCAAGCTCGCGGCACTCGCGGGCGTCGCGGAATATCCCGCACGCGTCAAGTGCGCGAGCCTGTGCTGGCACACCTTGAATGCCGCGCTCGCGCAGCAGCAGGCGCCCGTATCGACGGAGTGAGCTCATGCGCGGTTACGAAAACGAGCCGGTGATGATTCAGCGTGATGTCGAGGCGGTCATGGTGCCCGGCGGGCAGGCCATTACCCTCAAGCTGGGCCTTGCCGGCTATATCACCCAGGCGCTGGGCGGCAGCTTCACGCTCTACATCGACGGCAACCTCTACCGGCTATCCGGCGAGCAGGCAGATGCGATTGGCAAGCAGGTCATGCGTGCGCCGCAGCTGCCGCCTGATGCGAGCGAGGAGGACGTGCGCGATCTGGCCTGGCAGCAGATGCGCGGCTGCTTCGACCCGGAGATTCCGATCAACATCGTCGATCTTGGTCTGGTCTACGATTGCAAGGTCGAGACGGGCACGGATCAATCGCGCGACATCAGCGTCACGATGACGCTCACGGCACCCGGCTGCGGCATGGGTGAGGTGCTGGTCCAGGATGTCAAAGAGAAGCTCTCGGCCATTCCCACGGTGGGCAATGTCTCAGTCACGCTGACCTTCGATCCGCCCTGGAGTCAGTCCATGATGTCAGAGGCGGCGCGGCTGCAAACGGGCATGACCTGGTAGTGCCGCTGCCAGCATGATGCGGCTGGTGCTGTTGCGACATGCGGCAGCCGAAGCGGCGCGGCCCGGCCTGCCCGACATCGAGAGGCCCTTGAGTCCAACAGGTCGCGAGGAAGCCCTCGATGCGGCCCGCTGCATCGCCGCGGCGCGGCTGCGCATTGAGTGGCTGCTGGTGAGTCCGGCAGTGCGAGCGCGCGAGACAGCGACGCGGGTGGCCGCCCAGCTCCATATCAGCGAGCCGGTGCATATCGAGCCCGAGCTCTACCCGGGAAAGCCAGACGAACTACTGCAGTCAGTGCGCCGCTGCGCGCCCCGCGTCGGCACCGTGCTGCTGATCGGGCATAACCCCGGGCTGAGCGAGCTCGCACAGCGCTTTCATCACGGCCAGCCGGCGATCCAGCTGCGCACCGCAGGGGTGTGCCGTATCGACTTTGAGGAGCACGCGAGCTGGGCGCAGCTGCGCCCCGAGCTCGCCACGCGCGTCACAGTATTGCGCTAAAGACTGCGCGGCTCGGCGCGGCCACGCCAGCTCAGCTACTCGGCCGAGCAGAAGCAGTAGGCGTAGATCGCATGTGGAGCACTCAGGCGTGCCCAGCGTGCCAGTTCGCGATCCAGCGGTTCGATCCGCTGCACCAGCTCACTCACGCCCGTGTGGGCCCAGCCGATGTGCGCGAGCATCTGCTCGCCGAAGGAGCGCAATTGCAGCAGCAATTGCTGTGTCCAGCTCAGCTCGGACTCGATGCGCCGCACGCCGTAGGGACTGCGCAGTCCGGCGCGGCGGGCCGCCTCTTTGAGCGCGTCCTGATAGCCGCCGAGCCGATCGATCAGCCCGATGGGCAACGCATCGACGCCGGCCCAGACACGCCCCTGCGCGATCGCATCGACCGCATCCCGGCTCTTGCCGCGACCGCTGGCCACGTGGGCGAGAAACTCCTCGTAACTGTGATCGACTGTCGACTGCACCAGCTTATCGGCTCCGGCTGACATAGGCCGGTCCAGGCGCAGCGCGCCCGACAGCGCCGTCGTGCCGACCCCATCCACATTGATGCCCAGTTTCGCAAGGCTGCGGCTGAAGGTCGGGATGCTGGCGAAGACACCGATCGATCCGGTGATCGTGTTGGCGCTGGCAATGATCTCATCGGCAGGGGCCGCAATGTAGTAGCCGCCCGAGGCGGCCACATCGCCCATCGACACCACGATCGGCTTGCCGGCCTGCTTCAAAGCGCGCATTTCGCGATAGATCTGCTCGGAGGCCAGCACGCTGCCGCCAGGGCTGTCAACGCGCAGCACGACGGCGCGAATATCGCTGTCCTGCAATGCCTGACGCAGCAGTTGCGCGGTCGATTCGCCGCCGACGAGGCCCGGCGGCTGCTTGCCATCGAGTATCTCGCCTATGGCCGATACGACGCCGACCGCCTGACCGCGGCCGCGCAATTTGTCCTCGGCCCGCGTCGCGCGCAGGTAATCGGTCACCGAAATCTGGCGAAAGGACTTGCCGCTGCTGTCAGCGCCGACCAGAGCCACGAGGCGCTCATCGACCTGCTGCGAGGTCTTCAGGTCGCTCACCAGCGCGGCATCCTTCGCGACCTTCGCGCTATCCCCGCCGGCCGCGCTGACCGCCTCCACATAGCCGTCGGCGTATTGCGAGACCGCCTCGCTCTGCAGATTGCGCGCCGTGGCGATCGCCCGGCAGTAGCCGCGCCAGAGCGCGCCCAGATAAGCTTCACTCTCCGCACGATCCTCGCTCGACATGTCGTGGCGCGTGAAGTTCTCGGCCGCGCTCTTGTACTTGCCGACGCGAAACAAATGCATATCCACGCCGAGCTTGTCGAGCGCATCGCGGAAGAACATGCGATAGCGATCGTAGCCTTCGAGCAATACGAAGCCGAAGGGATCCAGATACACCTCGTCGGCCTGGGCCGCCAGATAGTATTGTCCCTGCAGAAAATAGTTGCCGCGAGCGATGATCTTCTTGCCGCTGCGGCGGAACTCGCCGATGGCGTCAGCGAGCTCCTCGAGCTTGACCTGGCCGGCGCCGCCCATGTCATCGGTTTCGATCACGAGCGCGCCGATATGCGCATCGGATGCCGCGGCGCGAATCGCCGTGGTCAGATCCCACAGCAATGTCTGCGGCTGGCCCTCGCCCTGCACCTCGCCGAGCGCGCGCTCCAGCGGCTCGCCGCTGAGCTGCTCGACGATATCGCCGGAGGGCCGCACCACCAGCGCGGCCTTCTCAGGCAGCCGGGGGTTCACCTGACGCAGCGCACCGATCAGCACGCCAAAGAGCGCCAGCAGCAGCAACAGGTGCAGAAATCGGCGCAGCACGTCGAGCCCGTGCCACACTCCATGAACAATACGCCCGAGAGCGTGCATCGGCGCGCAGCGCCAGCGGCGCTATACCTTTTCCTCGATGCGCGCCGCCTTGCCGGTACGCGCGCGCAGATAATAGAGCTTGGCGCGGCGTACGCTGCCACGGCGCTTGACCGCTATTTCCGTGATGCTCGGGCTGTAAGTCTGGAAGGTGCGCTCGACACCCTCCCCGTGCGAGACCTTGCGCACGGTGAAGGAGGAGTTGAAACCGCGGTTGCTGCGCGCAATCACGACTCCTTCGTAGGCCTGTACGCGCTCGCGATCGCCCTCGATCACTTTGATCTGCACCACGACCGTATCGCCTGGTTTGAATTCCGGTATGGAGCGCGTCATGCGTTCGGCTTCGAGTGTTCGGATGATGTCGTTCATGGTCGTTTCCTCAATGCGTCATTGCGCGCGCTCGCGCTGCTCGGTCAAAAATTCCGCCAGCAATGCCCGATATTCCGCATTGAGCGGCATCGAGCTGATCAAATCCGGTCGTCGCAGCCAGGTGCGTCCGACGCTTTGCTTGCGCCGCCAATGCTCAATGGCCGCGTGATCGCCCGAGCACAGTACGCCCGGAACGCGCACGGCCTCGAACACTTCGGGCCGCGTATAGTGCGGCCAGTCCAGCAGGCCATTGCCGAAAGAGTCCTGCGCGCTGGAGCGTTCATCGCCAAGCGCTCCGGGCAGCAGGCGCGCCAGCGCGTCGATCAGCACCAGGGCCGGCAACTCACCGCCCGAGAGCACATAATCGCCGATCGACAACTCCTGGTCGACCGCCAGCGAGAGCACGCGCTCATCGATGCCCTCGTAGCGACCGGCAATCAATACCAGGCCCGGCAACTGCGCGAGGGCCGCGAGGCGCCCCTGAGTCAGCCGCACGCCCTGCGTGGACAACATGATGCGCTCGCTGCCCGGCGGCAGGCGCTGCAGCGCCGCGCTGACAGCCGCGCACAGCGGCTCGGGTTTGAGCACCATGCCGGGGCCGCCACCGTAGGGCCGATCATCGACGCTGCGGTGCGCATCGAGCGTGTGCGCGCGCGGGTCCTCGGTGCCCACGCGCAGCAGCCCGCGCTCGAGCGCGCGCGCAAGCACCCCGTGGCGCAGCGCATCGGCGATCATCGCCGGGAACAATGTGACGACTTCGATCTGCACGAGACCCTCAAAAATCCGCCGGCCAGTCCACCTCGATCTCGCCTCGCTCCAGATCCACACGCCTCAAATGCGGTGGTCCGGCCGGCACGGCATACTCGCGCTCGCCGCGCACCAGCATCAGCGGCACCGAGGAGGCGGCCAGGAAATGCTCCAGCTTGCCCAGCAGCGCGCCCTCGATGTTACGCACCGCAAATCCCAGCAGGTCGTCGCAGTAGTATTCGCGCCCGGCCAGCGCCGGCAGTGCCGCGCGCTCGATGACGATCTCGTAGTCGCGCAGCGCCTCGGCCGCGCCGCGATCGTCCAGACCAGCCAGCGCTACGCGCATGTTGCGGCCGTCCCAGTGCGAGTGCAGCACCTGCAGCGTGCGTTCCACTGCGTCCCCGGGGCCCTGCGCAGCGCGCAGGCGCCAAGCGCGATATTGCAGCAACGCATCGGGCGGATCGGTGTACGACTGCACCTTCACCCAGCCGCGCAGGCCATGCGGGGCGACGATGCGACCGAGTACGACTTGACGCTTCAGGCGGCCGGGGCCTGCGCGCCAGCTTCCCGCCGATGCTTGGCGACCAAAGCGCGCACTCGCTCGGACTGCTGGGCACCTACGGCCAGCCAGTGATCGATGCGCTCGAGATCGAGCTTCAATCGCGTGTCCTTGCCGCGCGCCACCGGATTGAAGTAACCCACCAGCTCCAGGCTCGAGCCGCCCTGGCGCTGACGGCTATCCGTGACCACGACGTGGTAGAAGGGCTGGTTCTTGGCGCCGCGGCGCGTCAATCGAATCGTGACCATGGTTGCGTGTTGCGAGGCTGCAAAAAAAGAGCGCGGATTCTACGCAAAAGCGCTCCTGGAAGAAAGACTTATGCGCTTGGCGCCGTTGCTTACAGCCGCGCTGGGCGGCTCCGGGGGCTAACCCTGGCGCCCCCGTGGCAGATTGGGCGGCATCGCGCCGCGCAACCCCGCCATCAGCCGGCCGAGTTTACCGCCCTTCATGCCCTTCATGAGCTTCTGCATCTCCATGAATTGCTTGAGCAAGCGGTTCACGTCCTGCACCTGGACTCCGGCGCCGGCGGCAATTCGGCGCCGGCGCGACCCGTCGATCAGCGCGCAGCGAGCGCGCTCCTGACGCGTCATTGAATCGATGATCGCGATCTGGCGCTTGAGCTCACGGTCGGCCTGTCCACCCGGCATCCCCGTGCGAGCACCCAGCTGCGCCGGCAACTTCTCCATGACCGCGCTCATGCCGCCGAGCTTACGAACCTGCTCGAGCTGCCCGCGCAGGTCCAGCAGGCTGAAGCCCTTGCCGGCCGCGACCTTGCGGGCGAGCTTCTCGGCCTGCCCGACATCGACCTGGCGCTGCACGTCCTCGACCAGCGAGAGCACGTCGCCCATGCCCAGAATGCGTGTGGCCATACGCTCGGGGTCAAACGGCTGCAGTGCATCGAGCTTCTCGCCAACGCCGAGAAACACGATCGGCTTGCCGGTCACGGAGCGCACCGATAAGGCGGCGCCGCCACGTGCATCACCATCGGCCTTCGTCAGGATGATCCCGGTGAGCTCGAGCGCGGCACTGAAGGCGCGCGCTGCATTGAGCGCATCCTGCCCTGACATGGCATCGACCACGAACAGCCGCTGGTGCGCGCTGGCGACGCGCTCGATAGCCTGCATTTCCGCCATGAGCTGCGCATCCACATGCAGCCGGCCGGCCGTATCGATGATCAGCGTCCCATAGACACCGCGACGTGCCGCCTCCAGTGCGGCTTGCGCGATGGTGCTCGGCTCCTGCACTGCTGTGCTCGGAAAAAAGTCCGCGCCAACTTCCTGCGCCAGCCGTTGCAATTGCAGGATCGCTGCCGGACGCCGCACATCGGTGCTGACGAGCAGCACGCGGCGACGATGCACCTGTTTTAGCCAACGCGCGAGCTTGCCGGCCGTGGTGGTCTTGCCGGCGCCCTGCAGCCCCGCTAGCAGAACGACCTGCGGCGGCTGCACGTTGAGCGCAAACCCGGCCTGATTCTCGCCAAGCAATGCGACCAGCTCGCGATGCAGGATGCCGATGAAGGCCTGGCCCGGCGTGAGACTGCCGGCCACTTCGGCCCCGAGCGCACGCGCCTTGACGGCCTCGGTGAAGCTCTTGACGACCGGCAGCGCGACATCGGCCTCGAGCAACGCCATGCGCACCTCGCGCAGGGTCTCGGCCACATTTTCCTCGGTCACACGGCCACGCCCGCGCAGGCGTTGCACGGCTCCGGCGAGGCGCTCGGTGAGCTTATCGAACATGGCGCGCGTGCGGTCAGGCCGCCCTATACAGCCTCGGGATGACCCATTATAAGGACACGGTGGACCACGCGCCGACGATCATTCTGATCCTGATCCTGCTCGCGCTGCTGATCGTCATCGCCTTCTCCTCCGGCACCGAAGTGGCCATGCTGTCGGTGAACCGCTACCGCATCCGCCATCGCGCCGGCCGCGGCGAGCGCCGCGCATTGCTGCTCGAGAAGCTGCTGGCCCGGCCCGATCGCTGGCTCGGTGCCAATCTGGTCGTGCTCGCGCTCGCCAGCGTCGCGGTCTCAACCGTGGCGACACTGCTTGCGCAGCGCACCGGCGTGGCGCTGGCACTGCCGCTCATGATGATCATGCTCACGATCGTCGTGATCGTTTTGTGCGAGCTGGCGCCGAAGATCTTTGCGGCGGTGTACACCGAGAGCGTGGCACTGAATTCGGCTTATATTTATCTGGTACTGCTGTGGGTCACTTCGCCAGTGGTGTGGTTGAGCAATCAACTCGCACGCGCCTTCCTGCGCCTCGTCGGCGTCACGCGGCGCACGCCGTACGCTACCCAGGCGCTCTCGACCGATGAGCTGCGCACCGTGGTCGCCGAGGCCAGCGCGCTCGTGCCACAGCGTCACCGCCAGATGCTGCTGTCGATCCTGGATCTGGAGCGCGTCAGCGTGAACGACATCATGATTCCACGCCAGGAGATCGCCGCAATTGACGCCGCCATGAACTGGGACGACATCCTCGAGCGGCTGCGTCAGACCCCGCACTCGCGCCTGCCCGTCTATCAGGGCTCGCTCAGCAATCTGATCGGCGTATTGCATATGAAGCGCGTGGCCCAGGAGCTGGCGCACGGCACTTTGAGCCGCGAGCGCCTGATCGAGCTCGCCGCCTCGCGCGAGCCTTACTTCGTTCCCGAGGGCACCTCGCTCACGCAGCAGCTGGCGCAATTCCAGCGCACCCGCCGTCGCCTCGCCTTCGTCGTCGATGAGTACGGCGACATCGCCGGGCTGGTCACGCTCGAGGACATACTCGAGGAGATCGTCGGGGAATTCACCACCGATCCGGCCGCGCTCACGCACAAGGACGTCAGCCGCGATGCCGCCGGCAACTGGCTCGTGAACGCGAGCGCGAGCATTCGAGTGCTCAATCGCACGCTCGGCTGGCAGTTGCCGGCGCTCGGGCCGCGCACGCTCAACGGCCTGCTGCTCGAGAAGCTCGAGACCATCCCGACCCCGGGCACGGCACTGCGCATCGGCGATTACGATTTTGAAATCCTGCAGATCGCCGACAATGCGATCCGCACCGTGCGCGTGCATCTGGCTCCGCCCGCGAGCGCTGCGGCTACGGCTTGAGCTGCTGGTTATCGAACGCCGCCGCGAGCGCCTCCTGGATACTCGAGACACCCAGCAAAAGCAGCTCGGGCACAGCCGCGCGCGGCAGGTTATCGCGCGGCAAAATCACGCTCTTGAAGCCGAGCTTGACGAGCTCGCGCAGCCGCTCCTCCCCGTGCGCGACGGGCCGCACCTCGCCGGTGAGTCCAAGCTCGCCAAAGACGGCCAGCGATGCCGGCAGGGCGCGCGAGCGCAGACTCGAAGCGAGGGCGAGGGCCAGCGGCAGATCGGTGGCGGTTTCAGCGATCTCGATACCGCCCACCAGATTGACGAACACGTCGTAGTCGGCCAGCCCGAGCTGCGCATGGCGACTGAGAATGGCCAGTAGCATCGAGAGCCGATTCACATCCAGGCCCTGGGCGACGCGGCGTGGTGCCACGGCGCGACTGCGGTCCGCCAGCGCCTGCACTTCAATGAGCAGCGGCCGCCCGCCATCGCGTGCAACCATCACGACGCTGCCCGGCACGGGCTGCGCGTGTCGCGATAGCAAAATCGCGGAAGGATTTCGGACCTCTTTGAGCCCGCGCTCACCCATCGCAAAGAAGCCCAGCTCATTGACCGGTCCGAAGCGATTCTTGGTCGCTCGCAGCATCCGATAGCGGCTGCCGGCATCGCTGGTAAAGTACAGCACGGTGTCGACGAGGTGCTCGAGTAGCTTCGGTCCGGCGATACTGCCGTCCTTGGTTACGTGGCCGATGATCATCACGGCGCTGCCGCGAGTCTTCGCATGGTGCACCAGTGCCAGCGTGCACTCGCGCAATTGCACCGCCGAGCCCGCACCGGCCTCGGCCACAGCGCTGCGCATGGACTGAATGGAGTCGATCACGAGCAGTGCGCACTGGCGCTGCACGGCCCGTTGCACGATGGCTTCGAGCGCATTGTCGGCAATGAGCTCCAGTTGCGCGGCGCTCAACTGCAGGCGCTGCGCCCGCAGCGCAATCTGTGCCACCGACTCCTCGCCGCTGGCATACAGGATCGGCAATTGCTGCGCGAGGCTGCAGGCCACCTGCAGCAGCAAGGTCGATTTGCCAATCCCCGGCTCCCCGCCCAGCAGCGTCACCGAGCCGGGCACCAGGCCGCCGCCGAAGACACGATCGAGCTCGGCCAGGCCGAAGGGCAGCCGCAGGGATGACTGGGCCTGCAGATTCGCCGCCTCCAGAGAGGCTGCCAGCGACGGCTCGACGCGCTCGGGCGCGCCCGGCACCGTCGCGAGGCGTTCGAGTGAGTCCCAAGCCTTGCAATGATCGCACTGTCCCTGCCATTTGAGCGCTTCGGCGCCGCAGGCGCGACAGACAAAGACGCTCTGGCTACGGGCCACGGCGTTGATTCCCGCTGAGCTGATTTGCGCTTGATGGTGCGCATACCGGAATCATCGGCTGCGCGCCTGGGGATACTGCACGCCACCCCGCAATTG
>JBEKUL010000093.1:0-12838 GCA_049515055.1 Steroidobacteraceae bacterium
AGCGTATCGAAGTTGACCATATCATCGCGGCCACGGGATACAAGGTTGCGATTTCGCGCTTGGAATTTATCGATCAAGCGATCCAGTCTTGCATTCGCGCTGTGGCAGATACGCCTATCCTTAGTCGGCACTTTGAGTCATCCGTACCCGGTCTGTACTTCATCGGTATCGCCGCTGCCAATAGCTTTGGTCCTCTCTTACGGTTCGCCTACGGCGCACGCTTCGCCGCGCAGCGTGTCGCGCGGCGCCTATCGTCACTCTAGTGGCGTGGGTATTGAATCCTATATCTGCCCGCGCGACGCTGCCCGTCTAATTGCGCCCAGCTGAGTCGGCAATCCATCGATTTCTTGCATACAATTCAGCACTTAGAATTGCCTCCAGCACGGTTCTCGAGGCGCTTTGACTGAAGATGTGGTCAGCGCGATCGATGATATGGATGCGGCACTTCTCGCCGAGCCGTTTGACCGAGGACCCGCCCTGAAGCTTGAGTAGGTCAATGCCCGGTTCGCCGCGACCGAACACGAATATTACTTGCACCGCGCGCGCCCCAATCTCCTCGAGTTCCCAGCCGAGATCGTTCGACAAACGAATCCGTAGGTGCCGGGACAAATCACGGAACAGCGATTCCATGGCCAGCAGGTAGCGTTGCAAGTAAACTTGCATTATCCGCCAAATGTTCACCCGTCCACTCAGTAGCCGTCTCCAGGCGATTGCGGAGAGCACGCGCTCGCGGTATATGCTGGGGTTTCGAACGACTTCGGCCAACTGAAGTTGATCGATGGTCATTCCCGCCTTCCAGAAGAAGTTCTGTGGATTTATCAGGAATATGCGATTCAGTGGCACGGCCGCGGCTGCGGCGCGCAACGCGTGATAGCCGCCGGAACACAGACCCCCAAGAGTTATATCGACCACGCCGTAACGAGTACGCATAAATTCGATCGCGGCGCGGATATCGTCGAGGGCGGAAGCCGGAAACACTTCATTGTCAGGTTGTCCTGGAGTCGTACCGCTATCTCCGATGCCTCCCAGATCCATGCGCAGCGCAACATACCCGTGCCGCGCCCACTGCCGCGCGAACGGCACGTACATGCGATTCGCGCCAATGTGGTAGTCAGCACCGGCGTTCAGCAGGATCACGGCGCGACGACGCAACTCGCCCGGAACCGGCTCGGTAACAATACCGAACAATAGTGCGTCGGGACCGAAAAACGCTGGGCGCTCAGTCACCACCGCATTGCCGTCAGAACCTTCGCCTGGCAATTGCAAAATGTTCGTTGGCGGGAGTACCCCGTCATTAGGACACTGCCGAGGGTCGGCCTCGGCTGGGGCCGTTGGCCCATGCTGAAACGGCCGCAGCCATTCGCACATTGCCGTAATCATCGCTTGCGGGACGATCGTGAATTGCGGCGCGGTCATCAACATTTCGACCAAGCCCGGCAGAACCAGATATTGCGTCTGAACTCCTAGCGTGGGTAACAGCTCAGCCCACGTTCGTGCTACCGGCAGGCTGCTGCCATCTATGATGAGCATGTTGACTACCGGCGGCGGGCGAAGCGTCGTCAGATCCACCTGCGAAAGCGTTGCGAGGGTTGCGGGTGAGAGAGAAAATCCACTGACTTCCATCGAGCCATCGGTCGCTGCCGGCGTATCACCCGGCGGGGCACTTGTCGATACCGCAGGATCAGCGTCAAGTGCCGCGGCTAGGCGAGTTGTGTGCAGCTCGCGCAGGTAGCGCCGACCTTTAATTACGGGGGCGATCAATATCAGACCGCTAATGACCTTGCTTTGCTTTGCGGCTAGCGTGGCGAGAAGCGCGCCGAGTCGAAAACCGAGCAGGCAGACACGCTCGACGCCGGTGTGGCGCCGCAACTCTTCGGCGGCCGCCAGCACGTCCTGCGACCAGACTTCCACCTGGTCGGCCTGCGGCGCAATGTCTGCCGAGTCGCCGGTACCCAGATAATCAAATCGCAACGAAGGTACGCCGATTGCCGCTGCTGCCTCGGCGAAGGCACGCACGCTGCGGTGTGAGCAGATTGACTCGTAGCCAAAGGGCTTGCAGATTACGAGGCCAATCCTCGATAGTTTGGCCTGGCTAGGGTGGTGGAGCCAGCCGAAAAGCCTGTGATCGCCGGAATCGAAGTAGAGCGCTTCCGCCGGCGCCGCGGCTGGCCCGGAAGTTGTGTCGTTTCGCAAATTGGCGCCCATGTCGTATGGATACCCCGGTATGACTAGCGGGGCATTTGATGGCCGCGCTTTCCCACGGATCTCGAGGGCTATCCTACAGGTGCTTCCCACCTACGGTAGATTATAAACACAAAGGGCAGTTGCACAGATTGGCCTCGGGGCCGTTTATACGATAAGTCGCTCGACCATGCGATGCGCCCGTCGTGCTTTTACACAAGCTGCGCAGCGATCACTGGCACCCCGAAAAGCCTTGATATTATGTTGGCGCCCTGCTTCACGCGAGCCACGAAAGTGCCCGATTGTTGCGTGATTAGTTTGGCGAATATGCAGACTCCGCGCCGGTCTGAGACCTTCATCTCAGAACGGGCGCATCTTTTGCAAGTCTGGGTCCGATCGCACGACGCGTAGGCGCTCGATTGGGTAGTCTGGCGAAGCGTAACGCCCCATATTCGCATCGCCTCTGCGCCGGCGCGGATCACTGCTGCTCATTGCTGCTCTCGGGCGTGATAACTGATTCTCAAACGTTCAGAGTGATTGGATGTCGATTCGCTGCTGGCGCGAGCCTGTAGTCCAATCCCGGAGGGCCGCCACCCCGTAGGTTATAATCCGTCAGGCCCTGGGTATGAGCGCCATCAGACGCTGCGGTAGGTGAGGAGCCTGTTCATGCGTCCACTCATCTGCCGCGTGGGCAATTACAAGTATTGGCGCTAGTGCCTTGCGAGCGAAGGCGAGTGGGCGCAATGGGTATAAAGAGGCATGTGCAGAGGAAATTATAGAGTTATCAGGACGAAGGCGCGTTCCTCACCGGCAGTTGCCCTGGATGCCCGTGCGCTCGAACTGTCCCGAGTCGCATCGGGTGCGCAGCTGCGGCGGACTGCAAGGAGCCTTGGTAAATGTCCGTGGCTGGCGCAATCGGCCCCCCCTGTAGTCTGCCGCTCTTTCAGATGAGCGTCGATCACCCTCCGGGGCTCGCACGGGGAGCCGGCGGCGCAACTGGCGTGGTTGTGATTGGCCGAAACGAAGGTGAGCGACTCCGACGCTGCCTCGAATCGGTTTGCGGTCTGGTTTCCAGCGTCGTCTACGTGGATTCCGGTTCCACCGATGATTCGGTCGCCTTGGGCCGAGCGCTTGGGGCGATAGTCGTGGTACTCGATCATCGCGTGCCATATACGGCTGCCCGCGCGAGAAACGAGGGCTTTCGTAAGCTGCTCGAGATTGAGCCGACGCTGGATTATGTCCTCTTCGTCGACGGCGATTGCGAGGTCGCTGCAGGCTGGGTTGAAAGGGGCGCCGGATTTCTCGACGAGCATCCAGAGGTCGCTATCGTCTGGGGTCAGCGGCGCGAGCAACACCCGGAAAAGAGCGTGTACAACATGCTCTGCGACATCGAATGGAGGGATTATCCGTCGGGCGATGTCAAGGCTTGCGGTGGTGACATTGTGGCGCGCACGGTTGCCATTAAACAAATAAAAGGCTATCGCCCGGAACTGATCTGCGGGGAAGAGCCGGAGATGTGTGTCCGTCTGCGTCAGGCTGGTTGGCGGATCTGGCGCCTGGGCGAGGTAATGACTCTGCATGATGCTGCCATGTATTCCTTCAGCCAGTGGTGGAAGCGGGCGCTTCGCGGCGGTTACGCGTCCGCGCAGGGCGTCGCTTTACATGGTGCGCCGCCAGAGCGGCACTGCGTAACAGAGTCCCGTCGCACGTGGGTATGGGGGCTGTGCGTTCCCCTTGCGGTGATTGGCATCACTCACCTGGTCGGATGGTGGGGCCTTTTGCTGCTGATGGTCTATCCGCTTCAAGTGATCCGACTAGCCTTGCTCGGCAGACGATCTACGCGAGAGAACTGGTGGAGGGCCGGAGCGCTAGTTCTAAGCAAATTCCCGGGAATGCTCGGTCAGCTGAAGTTCTTCCTGGATCGGTATAGACACGTAACTTCGCGGCTAATCGAATACAAATAGCACCCTTCTTGAAAATCACCTATTTCATCAACCATTATCCGAAAGTCAGCCACAGCTTTATCCGGCGAGAGATTCTGGCTTTGGAGCGGCAGGGGTTCGCGGTTCAGCGCATCGCATTGCATGGGTGGGAAGGGGCGCTGCCGGATGAGGAGGACCGGGAGGAGAGAGGGAGAACCCATTACGTCCTGCGTCATGGAGTTTCGGCGTTATTGTTACCGACGCTGCGCGTCCTGCTTTGCTCTCCGGCGCGCTTCGTTGCGGCGGTGCGCCTGGCGTTGAGAATGGCGCGCCAGACCGATCGCCCGCTGCCCTATCATCTGATCTACGTCGCCGAGGCATGCCGTATCCTGCCATGGATGAGCGCGTTCGGTGCTCGGCGGATACACGCCCATTTTGGTACCAACTCGACTGAAGTGGCGATGCTTGCGCACGCCCTGGGTGGACCTGCGTATAGCTTCACGGTCCACGGCCCGGACGAGTTTCAAGCGCCCATGGGCTTGGAGGAAAAGATTCATCGATCTGCGTTCGTCGTGGCAATCAGTTCATTTGGACGCAGCCAGCTTTACTTGCATTCCCGACACTCGGATTGGCCGAAAATCAAAGTCGTTCATTGCGGACTGGACCGGGCTTTTTACGAAACGATCAACGTGCCGATGCCGAGTGCCCAGCGACTCGTCTGCGTCGGCCGCCTCTGCAAGGCGAAGGGTCAGCTTTTACTGCTCGAGGTGGCAGCTCGTCTGGCTGTCCGGGGTATCGCATTCG
Source organism: Steroidobacteraceae bacterium (assembly GCA_049515055.1). Taxonomy (GTDB): domain Bacteria; phylum Pseudomonadota; class Gammaproteobacteria; order Steroidobacterales; family Steroidobacteraceae; genus FEN-1191. The sequence goes on from JBEKUL010000093.1 coordinate 4,908, forward strand.
AGCTGGTATTGGCCGGTGACGGACCGATGCGCGGGGAGTTGGAAGAGCTGGCTGAAAAGCATGGGCTTGGCAGGCACTTGCGTATCACCGGGTGGATCAGCAGCAATGCGGTCCGCGACGAGATCTTGGCGGCTCGCGCGCTCGTGCTGCCAAGCTTTGCTGAAGGGCTGCCGGTCGTCATTATGGAGTCCATGGCGCTTCGCCGCCCGGTAATTACCACCTACGTTGCGGGAATTCCCGAGTTAGTGCGCCATGGCGAGAACGGGTGGTTGATCCCCGCTGGCTCTCTGGACGATCTCGAAATTGCTATGGAAGATTGCCTGTCCAGGCCGGTCGAGGAGTTGCGGCGATTAGGCGAAGCCGGGTACAACCGTGTCATTGCCCGTCATTCGATCGATACGGAAGCAACAAAGCTAGCGGCGCTATTGCGCACACCCACAGCGCTGGATGATCCGTCCACTCTCTGATGTTCGAAAACTTACGGCAAGATCTGAAGGCGCACAACGGCGACTGGGGAGCCCAAGGTTTCTGGGCGCTTGTGGTTTATCGGTTTGGCCGCTGGCGCTATGGCGTGCGGCCGTCGCTGCTGCGAAAGGTCTTCTCGTTAATCTATAGAGTACTGTTCAAGTTCATTCAGATCGTCACCGGAATCGAACTTCCATGCGAGGCGCAGATAGGCCGAAACTTTGTGATCGATCACTTTGGCGGGATCATTATCAGCGGCTACGCCAGGTTCGGGGACAACTGCCGGATCCGCAATGGGGTGGTTGTCGGTTTGCAGCGCGTAGATGAGCCCTGCGCGCCAGTGGTGGGCGACAACGTAGACATCGGCGCAGGAGCCAAGATTCTGGGTCGTATCACGATCGGCAACAATGTGGTGATCGGGGCAAACGCGGTGGTAATCCGCGATGTACCCGACAACTGTCTGGTCGTGGGTGTTCCAGGAGTCAACAAACCGAGAGGGAACTAACGGCGTGGCCATGGTCCTGCAAATCCTGCTCGGCGCCGTGGCGCTGGCGCTGCTGCTGCCGGTGGTGGTTTTGTTCGTGGAGGTCCTATTGGCAGTGACTGGCCGTGCTGACGGTCGAGTGCCGAAGAGCGAGCGCCCACCCATAGCCGTTGTGATGCCGGCACACAACGAGGCAACCCTTATTGCAGATACGTTGCGTTCAATAGTCCCGCAGCTGGAAAGATTCGACCGATTGATAGTCGTTGCAGATAACTGCTCGGACGAGACAGCCGCCACCGCCGCCGCGGAGGGGGCGGAGGTAGTCGTGCGGACAGATTCGAATCGTCGCGGCAAGGGTTATGCGCTGGACGCTGGCGTACGCCATCTCGAGGCTGAATCACCAGGCGTTGTGATAATCATCGACGCGGACTGTCACGTGGCTGCGAATTCGATTGATCGGTTGGTTCGATGCTGTGCTCGGACGGCGCGACCAGTTCAGGCGTTGTACCTCATGCATGCCGGAAAGAACGCGGGTCTGAATATGCGAGTCGCGGAATTCGCATGGGCTGTCCGAAATCAGGTCCGACCCGCGGGTCTGCATCGGTTAGGACTGCCCTGTCAATTAATGGGCACAGGAATGGCGTTTCCGTGGTTTCACATTCGCTCGGCGAACCTGGCAACCGGTCATATCGTGGAGGATCTAAAACTCGGAATCGATCTTGCACTCGCAGGAACTCCGCCATTATTTTGTCCAGAAGCCCTCGTGACGAGCGATTTTCCGGTTTCAGCAGACGGCGTTCAAAGCCAGCGTACGCGTTGGGAACATGGTCATTTAAGCGTCATTCTGACCGAAGCGCCGCGCTTGTTTTGGTATGCTCTAACACGGTTGAATTTGCAGTTATTGGTAATGGCCCTCGATCTAAGTGTGCCGCCTCTTTCACTACTTGTGCTTCAAGTCGTAGGAATCTGGGTCGCGAGCACCGTTATGTGCGTTGTCACGGGGGCGCAATTTGCATTCGCAGTTTCAACCATTGCTGTCGCGCTGTTCGCGCTTTCTGTTTTTTTGTCTTGGGCGCGCTTCGGTCGGCGAATTATCACACTCGGCGATCTGGTGTTTTCGATCCTGTACGTCTTATCGAAGGTACCGTTGTACTTGAGGGCTCTAGTGGCACGGCAGCATGCATGGGTTCGATCGAAGCGGGAGGATGAGAAGCTTTGAGGGACCAGCGGGCGAACGCCAGCGCGTCACTGCGTGCCGTTACGTGGCTAGCCTAGCGTGGTGAGTAAGACGACATCTTGGGGATACGAGATCGTCGATAGCGCTTCGAATAAGCCCGGCGACCTCGCGGGAACCTCGGCGGACGAGGAAGGCGTTCGAGCGCTGGACATCGCGGTCGTGATCGTTACCTATAGGTCGGCGCCACTGACTATCGAGAGTCTGCGGTCGGTGCAGGCCGAGCGCTCGAGCTCGGGGCTACGGGTGCGAGCGGTCGTCGTCGACAACGCGTCTGGTGACTTGTCGGCAATTGAGCAGGCGGTACAGGCCAACGACTGGCAATCCTGGGTAACCCTAGTACTGGCGCCAAAAAACGGCGGCTTCGCCTATGGAAATAACCTGGGAATCGATCGGGCTTACGCGAGCGGCGTGCCCGACTATGTGTACCTCCTGAACCCCGACGCTCAGGTTCGTGCTGGCGCTATAAGCGCGCTTGTCCGTTTCCTCGAGACCCACCCTGAGGTCGGCATCGCCGGCGGCATCTTTGAGAATCTCGACGGGAGCGAATGGCCGATCGCGTTTCGTTTCCCGGGCGCATTGAGTACGCTGATTGACGGACTCGAAATCGGACTTGTCGCGCGCCTCCTACGTCGATGGCAGGTTGCGCAGAATATGACTAGGAAGGCGCAAGCGGTTGACTGGATATGCGGCGCGTCGATGTTAATTCGCCCGGCGGTACTCGCGGCAATCGGTGGACTGGATGAGAACTACTTTCTTTATTTTGAGGAGACAGATTTCTGCTTTCGGGCGAGACGAGCGGGCTTTGCAACCTGGTACGTTCCGGAGAGTCGTGTCATGCATATTAGAGGACAGAGCACGACGGTGACGGACGAGACGCGCGGACCCAAGCGCCTTCCTATCTATTGGTTTGAGTCGCGCCGGCGTTATTTCGTAGTCACAGCCGGTATGAGCCACGCCATGGTGATCGACATCGTGGCGTTGGTGACGCATTCGCTCGGGTGGTTGAAGCGTTTGGCCCTGCGACGAATGCATAACGGAGTGCCGTACTTTATTAGAGATCTTGCCCGGCATAGTGTGCTTTGGCCGCGAAATCGACATTTTCCTTCAATACGACACTTCTCGCCGCCGAGCTGATAGAGCCCGTCTAGGCGCATCCGAACGCTGGTGGTCGTTGCGCGATCGCGACTCGTTCAGGCTGCCTGCGAGCCGTCATCTACTTTCAACGCAAAGATGCGGAACACTCGTGACGGCGTTCTCGAAGCAAGAAGAATTCTTGTGATGTCGTCACAGAATTATGAAGGGGCTCAATAGTACTGTATCCCAATGAATCGATCCGACAGAGTCATAGCCTTGACTGGCTCGCGAGCGGCTGCTTTTACACAACATGGCACGTCGCGGGTCAAACGTGACACCATAAGTTCGGCCACCGACCCGGATTGGTCGCGCGAGGCTAAGTCGTTTCTTTCGTGGCAACCAAATCGATCGTTGATCGCGACCCTGCGCAGCTATGAACGATGGCATGAAGCGCAGCACATCTTCGGCGTCGTTATGCGAATACTGGCACTGCTTAGGCATCGCTTTTGGAGCGTTGTAACGGGAGCGGACATACCTCTCGGAACTAAGATCGGGGGTGGCATATTACTGGCTCATCCCAATGGGGTAGTCATACACCCGCGCGCGATAATAGGCCCGAACTGCCTCATCTTTCAGCAAGTCACAATTGGTACGGGCAACAACGACGGTGTACCAAAGGTAGGAGGCCACGTTGATATTGGGGCAGGGGCAAAGCTACTGGGCAACATAATCATTGGAGATCATGCCAAAATCGGGGCGAACGCCGTCGTCCTAAACGATGTCCCGGCGTTTGCGACTGCAGTTGGCGTGCCGGCCCGCAACATAAATGCCGTCACTTGATCGAAAAATGCCACAATGCTCGTTGTATCCACTTGCCGAGATGTCTCCAAATCAAGTCAGATTGCGCAGGGCAACCGAATACTGTCTACTGCGAGATAGCCTGCAAGGGCACTAACTTCGAGGTGGTGACTTAAGCTGTCCGGTCTGCGGGGTCTGAGGACCTGAAAGACGGCGCGGTTACCGGCCGGAGATTCCTTTACTGCGAGGATCTTGCCGCCGACTTGCGCCTCATGTCGCTACGCTCGGACCGGAACGTCATTGCGTTGAAAGAGGGCACGATGTACCAGGGGCGAACACCGAAGGCTTTGTTCACGTTGTTGACGCTAATCGCGACGGCGCTTGCGGACTGCAGCGTCGCGTCAGCACAGGCATCTTTGGTCTTCAGCTACCCCAGCGGCTTTGCCAGTGCGGGCAGCGCAATTAAGCTCGCAGAGGCTGCAAGCCTTAGCGGCTCGGCTATTCAATTTATGAGCAGCAGTGGTGCTCATAACCACGCCAGTGCGTGGTACGCGACCAAGCAACCGCCGGGCGCTTTCACGACGCAGTTTACCTTTACGCCGATGGGGTTGGGTTCCGGTCCTGATCAGTCCGGTTTGTCTTTCGTGATACAGAACACCGGCCCACCGGGATATTTTGGTCAGTACGGGCTCAGTTATGTTGGCGATGCGAACATGGACGGCTATGGTGCCGCTATCGGCCAAAATCCTCCCGTCGATTCGATTGGCGTCAAATTCGATGCTGGTACTGGCAACTCTGGCGTTGGACAGCCTTATCCTGATGGAGGCCGTCCGAACTCAACGGGTCTGTATTTCAACGGCGGCCCGGTGATCCAGAATGGTGGCTCGCTCGGCTTGCTCCCGTTTAATGATTTGAATCCTTACGGCATCAATTTCTACAGCGGGGATACGTTTCAGGTAACTATCGTGTACGACGGTAGTTTGCTGACAATGGTCATGAAGGATACGACGACCGGCGCCCAAGCTCGGGAAGCGTGGCCGCTGAATCTAGCGAACACTACGAACCCGACAGGCAATTACGTGGGAATTGCGGCGGGCACTGCGGCGGTTGGATATTTTCAAGTACTGAACTGGAGTTATTGGTCGGGCTACAACACGCGGCTTGCGACGCCGACTTTCAGCGTGACGCCGGGGCAGTACGGGTCCACACAGACTGTATCGATCAGTGCTCCTACCGGATCGACAATTTATTACACAACCAATGGGTTACTGCCTACGAGCGCCTCGGCGCAGTACACGGGCGCACTCACGGTCAGCACTAACACAGTGATCCAAGCGGTCGCGATCCAATCCGGATACACCGACAGTTTGGTTGCGCAAGGCGCTTATCAGATCGGCACTGCGAACATCATCAACCTGGCGAGTGGCTTCTCAGCGAACGATGGTGTGATCCCGGTCGGTTACGCCTACAAGAGCGGCAGTCAGTTTGTACTGACTGACAACAAAGTGAATAGTTTTCTGACTGGCGCCGGATGGTTTAGCGACCCGGTCAACGTGCAGGGCTTCACGAGCACGTTCCAGTGGAGCGGCGGTGGGGCTGGTATGTGTTTCGTTGTTCAGAATAATCCCCAGCCATATCCTAGTCTGAGTAACGCAGCCAGTGTGTCCGGTGGGCCCACGGTCATAGGATCCAGCGGGACAGCCCTTGGTTATGGAGGGGTCGGTAACGCACCAGCGGTCGGACTGCTCAACTCTGTTGCACTTTGCTTTGACTCGCGTACGGTGCCTGATAGCGTCGGCCTTTATACCAATGGCGCAACACCGACGGGTTCCCAGGTAGCAACTGGACTCTCGTTCAGCGGCGGCGCCGGGCAGTGGAATGTAACGCTTACTTACTCAGGTACGACACTTGGAATTTCGATGCAAGCAGCCTCAGGTGGACCGACCTTCACCTACAGTTGGACGATCAACATTCCATCTACGGTTGGAGCCAATACCGCCTATGTGGGATTCACAGCCTCCACGGAAGGCGGTTCTTTGCAAACAATCAACTCATGGACGTACGCTGGGAGTGGGCAACAGTCCGCAGCGCCTTCGCCCACGGTACCCGACGCTCCGACGAACCTCACTGTTCAATGAGGTGGGCGGCGAGGGGTGGCTGGGACCGGGGCTATTTGCGCTGCACCGATGGTGCCCGAACAATTCGGCCACCAACAAGGATTTTCCGCTATAAAGTTTTGGATTGCTCGCCACTTCGGCGGAGCGCTGCTGAGCGGAGAGGTCGTTTGCATGATCGATTCAAGTGCGCCCCAAGAGCCGTACTTGCTCTCTGCTCCGACATCATTGTAGTACATGAAGAGCTGTCCACCGGCGGTTTTCCATTGCCGAAAATACGCTGCATACGCCTGACCCATTCGCGGATCCCGGTTGGCCGCCGTGTAGAGCGTATCGAGAGCATTTGTTGATCCGTTGGCGAAATTCTGTCCACCCTCGTACGCCAAAAGAGGGAGCCTGTAAGGGGCGAGCTTCGTAATAAAATCCCGTTCCCACGCGGCGTCCTGAGCAATAAACCCGCCGGCAGGAACTATTGTTCGAGATCGCGACCGCAGCCCTCTAAAAATGTGCGAAAAGTAGGTTTCGTCGTCATTGTCAGGTTCGTTTTGCGAGTACAGGGATTGAAATAAATTCCCGAGACCTCCGTCCGCTTGAGAAGTCCACGCCGAAGGCACGGCGCCGCCCATATAAGGTGCGATAGCGATCGCGTTGATTGCGTGTCTGGAACATGGAGCGCCTTGAGTCCAATACGGGCATTTCAATGCCTCGGTGGCCGAGAAGCTCCAGGCCGCCTGCGCCCCGAGCACACATACGAGCCTGGGATCGGAACCCCAAACCGATTTCCAGATATCACACATTTGCGCCGTACGCATTCCGAACCATTCGCGGTTGTATTCGTATCCGCCAGCACCCGGCGGCTGACCCTGCCACAGAGCGTGGCCCTGAGCTACCGCGTAGTTATATTGGCTGAACGAGGAGTTCCACACTTCGTTGCTCAGCTCCACATAGACGTTTTGACTCGTGCCCAATTGATTGTGCACGAGAGTAGCCATCTGGGTGATGTAATTGTCATCGGCCATTACGGGAACGTTCATCCACGCATCGGCAGAAACCGCGTTGGCGAGTCGCAGGGCAATCTCAATGGGAACTCCCTTTGGAGTGCCGAAAAAGGCGCACGTAGGGATTGGGCGATCGGACCAGGAGGTCAGTGTACTGCCATTGGTTTGAAACCAATCCATAAAGCGCAGTGCGCGAAAATTCTGGATGAGTTTAAGGAAGGTTGGATTGAATAATTGTCCAGCTTTCGCAGCAGCTTCATTGACCGCTGTCATGACTTGAATGTTGCGCAGATAATTACCGGTATGTTTGGGATCCGTTGCGACAATGCGCAGATCAATGCCATTGCTACTGGCAACCACGTTAATCACGTCGCGCCCGGGTGACCGGCTTAGCAGGGTCGCGTCAGATCCATAGGTCAAAGTTCCCTGCCCGTCGTAGAGCACGACGTACCGACCCCCTGGATAGATTCCGTTCGGTGTCGTCGGCATACTTTGAAGAAACAATACGCCCACGGAATTGTATTTTTGCTGGGAGGGCTCGTTGACGCTAGTGAGTCTGATTGGCCATCCGTTTGCGTCAAGATCGATGTATTGCTCCTCGTTGGTATCCCAGGTGGCATTTGAATGGGTAATCCACTGCTGCGATTCCAGAAAGGCATTGATGAACGGTTGTTCGGTCGCATAGGAGCTGACCGTCCCGAGATTGATTCCCATCGCAGATTGCGCATTAAAGGCAGTCGCGGCACATGCCCCATTCGACA
>JBEKUL010000094.1:0-12599 GCA_049515055.1 Steroidobacteraceae bacterium
GGACCCGCCATGCTGCGGGCAGCGGCCAAGAATCATGCCGACGTCACCGTGTTGGTCGATCCGGGCGACTACGCCGGAGTGCTCTCCGAGATCGATGCACAAGGCATGACCTCGATCGATACGCGCGCGCGCCTGGCGGCCAAGGCCTTTGCGCACACGGCGCGCTATGACGGCGTGATCGCCAGCTATCTGCAGTCGCGTGAGGATTACGCCGAGGAGCAATTCCCCGCTCAACTGGCGCTGTATTTCGACCAGCAGCAGGAGCTGCGGTACGGCGAGAACCCGCATCAGCGCGCTGCCTTCTACCGCCGGCCGGGTCAGCACGGCCATTGCGTGAGCACGGCGCAGCTGTTGCAGGGTAAAGCGCTGTCCTATAACAACATCGCCGATGCCGACACGGCGATTGAATGCGTGCGCGAGTTCGAGGGGCCCGCCTGCGTGATCGTCAAGCACGCCAATCCCTGCGGGGTCGCGCTCGCCAGCGAACCCCTGGCGGCCTACCACGGCGCCTACCGCACCGATCCGAGCTCGGCCTTCGGCGGCATCCTCGCGTTCAATCGCACGCTCGACGCTGCGACCGCGCGCGCGATCATCGAGACTCAGTTCGCCGAAGTGCTCGCCGCCCCGGCGATCAGCCCTGAGGCGCTCGCCACGCTCGCTACCAGGCCAAACCTGCGTGTGCTCGCAACCGGCGATCTGAGCGTAGCGGGTGATGAACTGCGCGATGAGCTGGAATATCGCAGCGTGACCGGCGGACTGCTGGTGCAGCAGCGCGATCGGGCCCGCATCGATCCGAGCGAGCTGAAGGTCGTCACCCGCCGAGCGCCCGATGCGCGTGAGCTCGCCGACCTGCTGTTTGCCTGGACGGTGGTGGGATTCGTAAAGTCCAATGCGATCGTGTTCGCGCGCGACGCTGCCACGCTCGCAGTGGGCGCCGGGCAGATGAGCCGCGTGTATGCGACCCGCATTGCCGGGATCAAGGCTGCGGACGAAAAAATCGAGCTGCGCGGGGCAGTATTGGCTTCCGACGCATTCTTTCCATTCCGCGACGGGATCGACCTTGCCGCCTCTTACGGCATCGCGGCTGCCATCCAGCCCGGCGGATCCAGGCGCGACGAGGAGGTCATCGCGGCGGCCAACGAGCACGGGATGGCCATGGTCATGAGCGGCGTGCGGCATTTTCGCCACTGAGCAGGTTCACGCTCGATGAAGGTCCTGATCGTCGGCGGCGGCGGACGCGAGCATGCGCTGGCCTGGAAGTGCGCGCAGTCCCAGCGCGTGCGCGAAGTGCTGGTGGCGCCGGGCAACGCCGGCACCGAGATGGAGCCGCGGGTGCGCAATGTGCCGGTCGCCGCCGACGACATCGCCGGCCTGCTCGAGCTCGCGCGTCGCGAGGCCGTGAGCCTGAGCATCATCGGTCCGGAGGCGCCCCTGGTCGCCGGCATCGTCGATGCGTTCGCCAACGCGGGCCTGCGCTGCTTTGGTCCAGGCAGGCAGGCCGCCAGGCTCGAAGGCTCGAAGGCCTTCGCCAAGGACTTCCTGCAGCGCCATGGCATTGCGACGGCGCCCTACCGCAGCTTCACGCGCCAGAGCTTCGATCCGGCGTGGTTGCACGCCCAGCGAGCGCCGATCGTGATCAAGGCCAGCGGGCTCGCATCGGGCAAGGGGGTCGTGATCGCCGAGAGCCTCGAGCAGGCCGAAGCAGTCGTACTGCAGATGTTCGAGGGCCGCTTTGGCGACGCCGGCTGCGAGATCGTAATCGAGGAGTTCCTGCAGGGCGAGGAGGCGAGCTTCATCGTCATGGCGGACGGTGAGCACGTGCTGGCGCTGGCGAGCTCGCAGGATCACAAGCGCCGCGATGATGGCGATCGGGGACCCAACACGGGCGGCATGGGTGCTTATTCACCCGCCCCGGTTCTCACCCGTGCACTGCACGAGCGCGTCATGCGTGAAGTCATCGCCCCGACTGTGCGTGGCCTGGCTGCCGATGGCACGCCCTACACGGGATTCCTGTATGCCGGATTGATGATCGGCACCGACGGGCAGGTGCGCGTGCTGGAATTCAACTGCCGCCTGGGCGATCCGGAAACCCAGCCGGTGCTCACCCGCCTGCGCTCGGATCTCACGCTGTTGTGCGAAGCGGCGCTGGCAGGCCGGCTCGATGCAATCGAGGCACAGTGGGATGAGCGCGCAGCGCTCGCCGTCGTGCTCGCGGCCGCGGGCTATCCCGAGAATGTACGCCTGGGCGATGCGATCGAGGGCCTGGCGACGGCCGCTCGCCTGCCTGGCAAGGTATTTCACGCCGGCACGCGCAGCGCGCAAGGCCGCGTGCTGACCCATGGCGGGCGCGTGCTGTGCGCGGTGGGCCTCGGCGCCAGTGTCGGCGAGGCGCAGCGTCAGGCCTACGAGTTGATCGAGCCGATTCACTATTCAGGCATGCAGTTGCGGCACGATATCGGCTATCGCGCCATCGCTCGGGAACGCGCAGCTGCCGAGCGCGCCTAAAAACTCACGCGTACGAAGGCCTGGGGACCCCGAATCATCAGGTCCAATAAACCCGACGGGTTGTGATCGCGCACGGTGAGATCGGCGAGGAAGCGATCGTAGCCGAGGCCGAAGGCCACATTGCGCCGCCAGCGGTATTGCACGTCAGCATGGTACTCACCGAGCGCGCCACTGATCGAGCCGGTGCTCAGATCCAGGTATTGTGCGCGCGCATTGAGCGACCAGAAGCGCGAGATCGCCCAGGTGCCGTCGAACGCGATGGTCGCGAATGGCGTAGCCCCCGTAAAATCAGCACGGTTCGGCGTACCCGGAATCTGCGCGCTCGCCTCGGCCTCGATCAGGTTGACTCCCAGGCCCGCGCCCAGCTCGAAGCGCTCGTTACGCAAAAACGAATACGTATAGGTCAGATCCATCTGCCGCCAGTTGAAGCTGGATTGAACCTGATCCCCGGTCAGGAACGTCACGTTGCCGTACTGGATATTCCGATCGACGAACACATCGCCGTTGCGGCGCAGATCGAAGAAATCCACGCGCAGCCGCCCGCGCTGCTCGAGCCGGAACATGATCTCGATGCGCGGCTGGTAGGCCTGATCGGTCACTCCCAGATCATGTTCGGCCGAGAAGTATGTGCCGGCCAGCCCATTGCTTGGGTTGATGTAACCCGTGGTGCTCACATGGCCGAGGAAGTAGATACCGCTCAGGGCAAAATGATCGCTGATGGGGCTCGCGTTGGGTTGTGGCGCCGGGTACGCATCGTCGGCGGCGGCGTCGGCCGCGCCGGCGGCTCTCACTCCGGCCAGTATCGCCAGCGTCAGGATCGTGAGGCCGAAACGCCAAGCCCGCATTGTATGGGTTGCAAATGCCCGAGCGGCTGCGGGCAGCTCAGCGCTTCATGGCCTCAAAGAATTCGGAATTCGACTTCGTATCCTTCATCTTGTCGAGCAGGAACTCGATGGCGGCGAGCTCATCCATCGGATGCAGCAGCTTGCGCAGGATCCACATCTTTGCAAGCTCGCCCGGATCGGTGATGAGCTCCTCCTTGCGCGTGCCGGAGCGATTGATGTTGACAGCCGGGAATACCCGCTTTTCCGAAATGCGCCGATCGAGGTGAATCTCGCTGTTGCCGGTGCCTTTGAATTCCTCGTAGATGACGTCGTCCATCTTCGAGCCGGTATCGATCAGAGCGGTAGCCAGAATCGTGAGGCTGCCGCCTTCCTCGATATTGCGCGCAGCTCCAAAGAAGCGTTTGGGCCGCTGCAGCGCGTTGGCATCGACACCGCCCGTGAGCACCTTGCCGGAGGAAGGCACGACGGTGTTATAGGCACGTGCGAGTCGAGTGATGGAGTCGAGCAGGATCACGACATCCTTCTTGTGCTCGACCAGGCGCTTGGCCTTTTCAATCACCATCTCGGCGACCTGCACGTGGCGCGCAGCGGGCTCATCGAAAGTGCTCGATACCACCTCACCCTTGACCGTGCGCTGCATCTCGGTCACCTCTTCCGGCCGCTCGTCGATGAGCAGCACGATCAGGTGCACCTCGGGATGGTTGGCCGTAATCGCCGTGGCGATATTCTGCAACAACATGGTCTTGCCGGCTTTCGGCGGCGAGACGATCAGACCACGCTGGCCCTTGCCGATCGGCGCGACCAGATCGATCGTGCGGGCGGTCAGGTCCTCGGTACTGCCATTGCCGCGCTCGAGCTTGAGGCGCTTGGTCGGATGAAACGGCGTCAGGTTCTCGAACAGCACTTTATTGCGCGAGCTGTCCGGCGAATCGAAGTTGATCTCCCCGACCTTCAGCAGCGCGAAATAGCGCTCCCCGTCCTTCGGCGGCCGAATCAGGCCCGAGACGGTGTCGCCGGTGCGCAGATTGAAGCGGCGGATCTGGCTCGGGGATACGTAGATGTCATCGGGGCCGGCCAGATAGGAGCCATCGGCCGAACGCAGGAAGCCAAAGCCATCCTGCAGGATCTCGAGTACGCCGTCGCCGTAGGTATCCTCGCCGTTGCGCGCGTGTGCCTTGAGGATCGAGAAGATGATGTCCTGTTTACGCGAGCGTGCGAGGTTCTCCAGACCCATCGACTCCGCCATCTTGACCAGTTCATGAATCGGCTTGGCCTTCAGCTCGGTCAGATTCATCGAACTGCGCGAGAGCGCCAGCTCGGCCGGACTGATGACCTCAGCGTCGTCCTCGCCGATCGGCTCGAGCTCCATCATGTCATCGGGACGCCCATTGCCACGGTTGCCGTCGCGATTGCCGTGGCGTGGGCCCTGCTGGCCCTGTCCCTTGTTGTTGTTGGGTCGGTTGCGACCCTGATTGCCCAGGTAGCCCCTCACAGGTGCTGGTCCAGAAAAGTTGCGAGCTGCGATTTGGACAATGCCCCTACCTTCTGCGCCTCGACGGTGCCGTTCTTGAACAGGATCAGCGTTGGAATGCCGCGAATGCCGAACTTGGGGGGGGTTTGCGGATTCTCATCGATGTTGAGCTTCGCGATTCGCAGCCGATCCTTGTATTCCGATGCGATCTCATCGAGGATCGGCGCAATCATCTTGCAGGGGCCGCACCATTCGGCCCAGAAATCCAGCAGGACCGGTTTTTCGGCCTTCAGGACATCCTGATCAAAGCTGGCATCCGAGGTGTGCACAATGTGCTGGTTACTCACGCGGTTGAGCCTCTGTTGCGGGGAGACAATGTTTAAATTGGGGAACAAAAATGAAATTTCGAGTCGAATTAGAAAACTGACGGAACTGACGTTATTTGCGCCAGAGGTCCGCCGCCATGCTCTGAAGACGCCGTCTAACGGTTACACTAGCGTAAGGATTGCTGGCGTCAGGATGGCTTGGCGGATGCGGACAGAACGGCCGCCGATGTCGTATTTTTAGTCCTTTCCATGTCGCATTGCAAGTCTTAAGGACCACGGTGTCTGCATTTTGAGGCGTGTTGCCGTTAAGAATCATTAATTAATGAGTGATGAGCATCTCAGTTCGCTGACCTTCCGTTCGCTGCCATTGGCGCCCTCGCTGATGCAGGGAATCATGGATGCGGGTTTCACCTACTGCACACCGATCCAGGCGCAGACGTTGCCGATCGCGCTGCAGGGCCGCGACGTGGCCGGGCAGGCGCAAACGGGAACCGGCAAAACGGCCGCTTTTCTGGTCGCCTTGCTGCAATCGCTGTTGACGAAGCCAGCCCAGTCGGGCCGCAATGCGACCTCGATCCGCGCATTGGTCGTCGCGCCAACGCGCGAGCTCGCCGTGCAGATTCATAAGGACGCGGCGGTGCTGGGCAAGCACACCGGGCTGCGGCTCGCCGTGGTATTCGGCGGCACCGACTACGAAAAGCAGCGCCAGACCCTGGCCGACGGGGTCGATGTGCTGATCGGCACGCCCGGACGAATCATCGATTATTTCAAGCAACGCGTGTACGACCTGCGGCACGTGCAAGTGCTGGTGCTCGATGAGGCCGATCGCATGTTCGATCTGGGCTTCATCGCTGATATTCGCTTCATCCTGCGCCGCCTGCCGCGTCCGGAACTGCGCCAGTCGATGCTGTTCTCGGCCACGCTTTCGCAGCGCGTGCTCGAGCTCGCCTACGAGCATATGAACAATCCCGAGCTGGTGCGCATCGAGCCGGATAAAGTCACCATCGATCGGGTGCGCCAGGTGATCTACTTTCCCTCGATGCAGGAGAAGATTCCGCTGTTGATCGGATTGCTGCGCGAGACCGAGGCGCATCGCACCATGGTATTCGTCAACACGCGGCGCATGGCCGAGAGACTCGAGGCCGTGCTGCGCGCCAACGGTTTCAACGCGCAGGCGCTCTCGGGCGATGTGCCGCAGAAGAAGCGCTTGCAGTTCCTGCGCCAGTTCCATGAAGGCGAGCTCGCAATATTGATTGCGACCGATGTCGCCTCGCGCGGCCTGCACATTCCCGATGTGAGCCATATTTTCAATTTCGATCTGCCGCAGGACGCACCCGATTACGTGCATCGGATCGGCCGCACGGCGCGCGCCGGCGCCGACGGCGATGCCATCAGCTTCGGCTGCGAGGAATTTGCGATCTCATTGCCCGACATCGAGAGCTACATCGGCCACAAGATTCCGGTCGCCACTATCGGCCCGGAGCTGCTCGCGCCGCTCGCGGCCCAACCGGCGCAGGCCCCGCACCAGAGCAGTCACGGCTACGGCGCACGGCCCGGCCCCCGGCCCGGCGCCAGCCGGCGGCCAGGCAGCGCTCGCAGCGGCGGCGGACGTGCCGGCGGCCGACGCGGCGAGCCGCGGCGTCATGGGCGCTAGCGCGCATCAGAGCAGCGCCCCACCTGAATCGCTCATGAGCTCGAGCCCCGAGCAGCTCTCGGACTGGTTGTCGTCAGTCATCGACATCGCCGATGCGGCGGGCCGCGAGATCATGAGGATCTATGACACCGCCTTCAGCGTGAGCCTCAAGGCCGATCATTCGCCGATCACGGAGGCAGATCTGTCGGCGCAGCGCATCATCGGCGCCGGGCTGCAACGCATCACTCCAGAGATCCATATGCTGGGCGAGGAATCGCCGCCCGCGGCGTTCGAGCATCGGCGCGACTGGCCGCGCCTGTGGCTGGTCGATCCACTGGATGGAACGCGCGAGTTCGTGAAGCGCAACGGCGAGTTTACCGTGAACATCGCACTGGTGGAGGCTTGCGAGCCGGTGCTCGGCGTCGTCTATGCTCCGGCCCGGGCCGTGCTCTATGGCGCAGCCCGTGGCTGCGGCGCATTTCGCCGCGCCGCCGATGGCGAGCGCACTGCGATCCACGCGCGCAGCAAGGCGGCGGCGCGGCTGCGAGTGCTCGGCAGTCGCTCGCACGCAGATGCCGTGCTCGATCGCATGCTCGCGCGCCTGGGAGAGCAGGAGCGTTTGCACGTCGGCAGCGCGCTGAAGTTCGGTCTGCTCGCCGAGGGCAGCGGGGATTTGTATGTGCGCCGCGGATCGACCTGGGAATGGGACACTGCGGCCGGACAGGCCGTGCTGCTCGAAGCGGGCGGCGTGGTGGTGGACCTGCACGGGGCGCCATTGCGCTATAACGCGCGCGCCGAGCTCGTGAATCCTTCATTCATGGCCTACGCCGACCGATCGCGTGACTGGGTCGCATTGTTGTCATGAGCCCAGAGCAGTCCAGCCCGGGGCGCGTGGATCTGCACACGCACAGCCACTGCTCGGACGGCCTGTTGTCGCCGGGCGCTCTGGTGGCACTGGCGGCGCTGCGCGACGTGCAACTACTGGCTCTGACCGATCACGATACGGTTGCGGGCTGCGAACTGGCTCGCACGGCATGCGCCGCCCACGCGATCCGTTTCGTACCGGGGCTGGAGCTCAGCTGCGAATGGCGCGAACGCGAGATCCACGTGGTTGGACTCGGCGTCGATCTCAACGATGAAGGCCTGCTGGCGCACTGCGACGCGCAGCTCGAGCGCCGGCGCCAACGCATGCGAAGGATGGCCGAGCGGCTATCACTGGCTGGCCTGCCCGGAGCGCAACTGGGAGCCGTCGCGCTCGCCGCGCCGGTGCCGACACGTACGCACCTCGCGCGCGCGCTATGGACTCTGGAGCTCGCCGACAGCGTCGCGGATGCCTTCGAGCGCTGGCTCAAGCGTGGTCGTCCTGGATACGTCAGGGCGCAATGGCCGTCACTGGCGGCGACGGTGCTGTGCATCGTCACGGCCGGCGGGGTCGCGGTGCTGGCGCATCCCCATCGCTATGCGATCTCACATGGGGTTTTGCGCGAGCTGGTCGGGGAGTTCAAGGCCGCCGGTGGCGTCGGTCTCGAGGTCAGCCTGGCCGGCATGAGTCCGGATGATGCGGATCGCCTCGCAACAATCGCCAGGCGCTACGAGCTCGCCGGCTCGATCGGCTCGGATTTCCACGAGCCGGATTTGCCGTGGCGTCCATTGGGTCGCTTCGCTAAGCTACGCGATCAGATAACACCGATCATGGCGCGGCTCGAACCGTGAGCGCGCTCTACCAGGCAGCCGCGCGCGCCCCGCTGCCGCGGCACAAGGCAGTCACTGCGGATGAGCGATCAGGAAGACAACGTCGACCGCGAGCTGTTTCGCAATTTCGAGAAACTGCGACAATTGCGCATCGAGCATCGCGATCTGGACGAAGTCATCTCGCGCCTGTCGATGGACATGCATATCGACGAGTTGCAGCTCAAGCGGCTCAAGAAACGCAAGCTTGTGCTCAAGGACCAGATCCTCAAGCTCGAAAGCCAGCTGATTCCCGATCTGAACGCCTGAGGGCCCCGGTAACTGGCGCGCTGCCGTGAAGAAGCCGCCCAGCATTTGCGCACAGGACCTGCAGTTCCACTTCGTACGCGGCTCGGGTCCGGGCGGCCAGAACGTCAATAAGGTCGCCACCGCGGCGCAATTGCGCTTCGATCTGGCGGGCACCACTTCGCTTTCGCCGGCCGTCAAGGCGCGGCTGCGCACGTTGGCCGGTCATCGGCTCAGTGCCGAGGGGGCCTTGCTGATCAGTGCGCGCAATCAACGCACGCAGGAAGGCAATCGCCGCGAAGCGCTGGCGCGGCTGCAGACACTGATCGCGCGCGCGAGCATAGAGCCCAAGGCACGGCGCGCTACGCGCCCCACGCACGGCTCGCAGCTGCGCCGCATGGAGCACAAGTACCAGCGCAAACGCCTCAAGCAACTGCGCGGCCGCGTGCCATCTGAGTGACGACATGGGCCTGGCCAGAGCGCCCCCTCAGCCGTGGGTGACCTGCAGAATGCTGTGGCGAATCTGCTCGGAGAGCACCACCTGGGCATCGGCCGCAACGCGCAGCAAGGTGTCATCGAATTCGAGCCGCCCGCTGGCATCGTCGCGCACGACGCCGCGTGCATGCAGCAGATCGATGAAATTCTCGAATAACCTGCGATCGAAGAACTCCGGGGAATTGAAGCCATAGAGCATGGTCATGCGCTGCGCCATGAGCTGGCAGCGCTCTTCGAGTGCGCGCTGCGTGATCTGGCCGCTGCCCGCATCGATCAGCAAAGCTATGGCCAGATAATAGCGCTCGATGGTCGCGATGGTCGTTTGCGCCAGCAGCGATAGCTGCATCGCCGGCATTGAATTGGGCGCCGGTCGCTGCCATGAACCCGCTTCGGGCCCGGCGAGCAGCAGACCCAATTGCGCCAGCGCCGCCAGCGCCTGCGCAACCACTGCGGGCAGCTGCGATTCTGACCAGCGCAGGAACAGTTCCGCCGCGACGTATGGATAGATGCGCCCGGCCAGGCGCTGCACGTCCTCGGTGCGCATGGCCGCATTACCGAGAAAGCAGCAGGCGATCAGCGAAGGAATCGCAACCAGGTGCAGCACGTTATTGCGCACGTAGGTTGCAAGCACCGCTTGCTCGGGCCCCATACGAATGATGTTCCCGGAGCTATGAGCCTCGCGAGTAATGACCTGCATACCCAGCCCGTACGCGATCACCGCTGGCGCCGATAGCGGTGTGAGCCTGACCCGATCGCTGTAGGGAAAGATGCGCAGTACCGCCGCCAGCACCTCGATCTGCTGCAACAAATCCGACTCGAGCAGCGCCTGGCGCGGGGTCGCGAGCAGAATCAGCGCCAGCAGGTTGATCGGCGTGACGGTGGCGGCCGCATTGATATGGCGCATGATTGTGAGGGCCAGCTCGTCGACCAGGCCCGTCACCCACACCGGCCGATTCTGATCATCGAAGATCTGCGTGCGCCAGCCGGGAGCGTGCGCGTCGAGCAATGCATCGATATGTATCGGCTCGCCGAGATTGACGTGCACGCGGCCATAGCGCCGGCGAAACAGTCGCATGACCGTGCGCAGCAGACCGGGCACCGATTCTTTCTCCTTCGGCTTTCCCGACAGCTCGCCGATGTAGGTCTGAGCTTCGAGCACGCGCTCGTAGCCAAAATACACGGGCACGAATACGACCGGCAGTCGCGGCTCGCGCAGGTAGCTGCGCACCGTCATCGACAGCATGCCGGTCATCGGCGCGAGCAGGCGGCCGGTGCGGCTGCGGCCGCCTTCGATGAAATATTCGATCGAATGACCGCGCGCCATCATGGCGGCGAGGTATTTCATGAACACGACCGTGTAGAGCGCGCTGCCGCGCAGGCTGCGGCGGATGAAGAACGCCCCGCCCTTGCGCAGAAAACGCCCCACGATCGGCAGATTAAGATTCAGCCCCGCGGCGATGTGCGGCAGCGCGAAGCCGTGATCGTAGATCACATAGGACAGCAACAGATAGTCCATATGGCTGCGGTGGCAGGGCACATAGATCAGCTCGTTGCCCCCGGCGATCTGCTGCAGCGTCTCGACGCCCGTGAACTCGACGCCGTCATAGAGCCGGTTCCAGAGCCGCGCGAGCATGTGCGACAGGGCCGCGATGAACACGGGCGAGTAATTGGCCGCGATCTCGTCGGCGTAGCGCCGCGCCTCGAGCAAGACTGCGCGCCTCGAACCGGGCCGCTCGCCGCTCACCTGCTGCGCGACCGCGGCGCGTACCGCGCGCGTGTGCAGTACCTCCGATACAATCGTGCGACGGTGGGACAGATCCGGTCCGATGCGGGCCGCGCGCAGCCGCGCGAAGGTCGCGCGCAACTGCCGGCTCACGCGCCGTCCGGTCAGCGCCGTATCGGCATCGGCTTCCAGGAAGCTGCGCAACGAGACCGGATCGCCTAATTGCACGGTCGTATTGCGGCCGTTGAACAGTACCGTAAAGAAGTGACGCAGGCGGCTGCCGATCGCCCAGTCTTCGGACAGCAGCAGTCGGATCATGGAGCGCTCTTTTTGCGGCGCGCGACCCCAATACACGGCCGCCGGCACCAGGCTCACGTCCAGTTGCGGATCGGCGCGCAGCGCGTCGATCAGCGTCAGCAGCAATTCCGCTGGCCGCCGATCCAGGCGCGAGCGCCACAGGCCGACGCGACGAGTCAGCGCGAGGCAGGAACGCCGCTTGCGCAGCCGCTGCGCGAGCAGGCGGCGTCCGGGCCGCGGCAGCCGTTCGCGCACGCAGATGCTCTGCAATACGGCGAGGTCATTGCGACTGCTGTGTTCCAGCACATAGCACACCGGCAACGTGCGGTCGCTCAGGCGCGCGGCAGCGTCCTCGGGTCGCAGCGTGGCGCGCACCCAGATGGCCAGAATGCGGCTCAGCAGCCCCGACATGGCCTCGGGTGCCTTGCGCGCGTCGCCCGGGGAAATCTGCCGCGACCACGGTGCTCGAGAGTAATAGGACTGGCTCCTGACTAGGGCGACGGCAGATCCAGGCCGATCAGGAAATACTCGAACAGGTACTTGATGAAAGTCAGCTGGTCATGCAATTGGTGATCGCTGTTGAGCAGATGCAAGGGCACGCTGTACTCGCGCGCAAAGCGCACGCTGTGCTCCAGGGGTACGACCGTATCGTGCCAGCCGTGCACCACTGCTGCCGGACAGTCCAGGACACGCTCGCGCAAGGGCGGCAGTCCCTCCATGTAGAGCGCCGGGGCCAGCAGGAACACGCCGCGTGCGTGCAGCATCGAGGCGGATGAGAGTGCCACGAAGGCGCCCAGACTCGAGCCCACCAGCACCAGATCGCCCGGCAGGTTCTTGCAGACTTCGATCAGTCGGTCGATGCGGCCTTTGACCGCATCGATGCCGCGATAATCCACCGATTCGACGCCGTAGCCCTCGCTGCGCGCGACGTCTGCCAGGGCCGTGATCTTCTTGCCCCAGGGCCCGCTGTCCTTGCCATGGGAGAACACGACGTAGCGATTGGCCATCCTGAAATTATCCTTATTAATGGTGACGGCCGACCATCGACCGTACCGGATTGCCCGCTTATGTTAACCCGGGTTTCCTGAGACGCGGGTGTGCGTCGCAACGATTCGGGCGGGACACCGGTACCGGCGAACTCAGGTCTGCTCCGGCAGCGCGTAGCGATTGACGCTGACGGCTCGCACCGAGCTGCCTGCGGGCTGGTGTGTGACCAGGCAGGTCTCAAATTCGCCGGCGCGCGAGCTTGCGAAGCCGAACAGCAGCTGCAGCTGCCCGCGTGCGACAGCGGCTGGATCGTTGAGTCTCTCATCGCAGACCACAAAATAAT
>JBEKUL010000095.1:0-12519 GCA_049515055.1 Steroidobacteraceae bacterium
ATTCGCTGCTACTGGCTGGCGCGCTGATGGGCCTGGCAGCGCCGGCCTGGAGCGCCGATCCCGGCACCAATCCCGGGGTGAGCTGGTCGGGGCTGTCCGCGCCTCAGCAGCAGGCGCTCGGCCAGTTCCAGGGTCAGTGGAATACTCTGCCGCCCGAGCGCCAGCAGGCGCTGGCTACGGGGGCGCAGCGCTGGCTGTCCATGTCGCCGCAGCAGCGCGATGATGCCCGCCAGCGCTTTCAGACCTGGCAGCGCCTGCCGCCCGAGCAGCGCGATCTCATCCGCCAGCGCTGGCAGCGATTTCAGCAGCTCACGCCCTCACAGCAGCAGGCCGTGCGGCAGAACTTTCGCGCCTATTCGGGCCTGCCGTCCGCGCAGCGCGAGCAGCTGCGGCAGCGCTGGCTCAGCGCGACGCCGCAGGAGCGCGCGCAGATGCTGCAGCGGCAGCGCGCGCAACACATCCAGCGCGCGGCGCGGCCGCCGCCGATGCCGCACCCGCGCCCCCACCGTTAGACCGCCTTGACCGCGGCGATCAGCTGCGAGACGGCGGCCTGGCCATCGCCATAGAGCATGCGCGTGTTGTCCAGATAGAACAGCGCGTTCTCGATGCCGGAGAAACCCGCTCCCTGTCCGCGCTTGATCACGATCACGTTCTTGGCCTTGTCCGCATTGAGGATGGGCATACCGTAAATGGGGCTTGAGCGGTCGTTGCGCGCGACTGGATTGACAACGTCATTGGCACCGATGACCAGCACCACATCCGCGGTTTCGAATTCGGAGTTGATCTCATCCAGATCGGAGATCAGATCGTAGGGCACGCCCGCCTCGGCCAGCAGCACGTTCATGTGTCCGGGCATGCGGCCAGCCACCGGATGGATCGCGAAGCGCACTGTGACGCCGCGATCGATCAGCAGCTGGCATAGCTCCCAGATCTTGTGCTGCGCCTGCGCGACCGCCATGCCGTAGCCGGGCACGATGATGACCTTCTGCGCAAAGGCCAGCATGACCCCGGCGTCGGCGGCCTCGATCGGTTTGAGACTGCCGCTGAGCGCGGCGCCCGATGCGGCCACGGCGACTTCGCCGAAGCCGGAAAACAGCACATTTGCGAGCGAGCGATTCATGGCCCTGGCCATCAATTGCGTCAGCAGTGTGCCAGCCGAGCCGACCACCGTGCCGGCGATGATCATGGCCGCGTTGCCGAGCACGAATCCTTCGAAGGCGACGGCCAGCCCGGTCAGCGCGTTGTACAGCGAGATGACGACCGGCATGTCGGCGCCGCCGATCGGCAGCGTCATCGACACCCCGAGCAGCAGGGAGGCGGCGAACAATGCGGTGACCGTGCCCAGCGAGGCATCGGCGCCGGTCGCGATCAATGCGCCCAGCACGATCGCGCCGCCGAGCACCAGCAGATTGAGCAATTGCTGCGCGCGGAAACGCAGCGATCTGCGAATCAGTCCCTGCAATTTACCGAACGCGATCAGGCTGCCGCTGAAGGAGACCGCGCCGATGATGCCGCCGACGATCGCAAGCGCGGTCGCTGCGTGCTCGATCGCGCCACCGCGATACAGCTCGATCGCGGCGATCGCTGCGGCGCCGCCGCCGCCCATGCCGTTGTAGAGCGCGATCATCTGCGGCATGTTGGTCATCGCCACGCGCCGGCCGCTGATCCAGGCGATCGCCCCACCGATCGCCACGGCGGCGAGTATCAGCGGATAATTGCTCATGCCCGGGTAGAACAACGTCGCCAGCGTGGCAACCAGCATCCCGGCTCCTGCCCAGAGGATGCCGCTGCGTGCGCTGAGCGGCGAGCTCATGCGCTTCAGACCCATCACGAACAGGAACGCCGTGACCAGGTAGCTGACCTGGATCATTGCAGCGGCGCTCAACCAGTTGCCCATCAGTGCTGCCCTCCGGGCGTGGACGGTGGCTTGGGCCGGCTTGACTTGAACATCTCGAGCATGCGCTCGGTGACCGCATAGCCGCCCACGGCATTGCCGGCGGCCAGCAATACGCCGATGAAGCCGATGGTTTTCTCCAGCGGCGTGCTGGCCGTGCCCAGCGCGACCATCGCGCCCACGAGCACGATGCCGTGCACGAAGTTCGAGCCCGACATCAGCGGCGTGTGCAATATGACCGGCACCCGTGCGATCACCTCGTAACCGGTGAATGCGGCCAGCATGAAGATATACAGAGCGATGATCCCGGTCATGGTGCCTCCACCAATGCGCGTGTGGGCTCGTGTCGGATTGCGCCCGCGTGCGTCAGGCACGATTGCGCGAACACCTCATCCTGCCAGTCGATCGTGAGCGTGCCGCCCGGGCCAATGGCGCTTTTCAGGAAGTTGTAAAGATTGCGCGAGTACATTTCGCTGGCATGAAACGCCAACTGCGCGGGCAGATTGACCGGTCCCACGATCTTCACGCCCTGATGCACAATCGTCTGGCCGGCCTGCGTGAGCTCGCAGTTGCCGCCCGACTCGGCCGCGATATCGATGATCACGGCGCCGGTTTTCATGCGCTCGACCGCCGCGCGCGAAATGATGCGCGGGGCCCGGCGGCCCGGCACCGCGGCGGTCGTGATGACCGCATCGGCCAATGCCACGCGCGCATCCAGGGCTTCCTGCTGCTGGCGCTTCTCCGCCTCGCTGAGCTCGCGCGCGTAACCGCCGCTGCCTTCCGCCGTCACTCCGGTTTCGATGAACTTGGCGCCGAGGGACTTGACCTGCTCGCGGGTCGCGCTGCGCACGTCGTAAGCCTCGACGATGGCGCCCAGCCGCCGCGCGGTCGCAATCGCCTGCAGGCCCGCAACGCCGACGCCGACGATCAGGACCTGCGCCGGGCGGATCGTGCCGGCCGCGGTCGTGAGCATCGGCAGAAAGCGCTGCAGCACGTTGGCCGCGATCAGTACCGCTTTGTACCCTGCCACCGCGGCCTGCGAGGACAGCGCGTCCATCGATTGCGCACGCGAAATGCGCGGCACCAGTTCCATCGCAAAACTCGTGATCTGATGATCGCGCAACGCGCGCACCTCATCCGGGCGCGCATGCGGCTGCATGAAGCCCACGAGCACCGCGCCCGAGTGCATGCCCATGATCTGAGCTGGCTGCAATGGCTGCACGGTCAGCAGCACGTCGCTGGCCGCGAGCACCGTTGCGGCACTATCGGCCCACTGGACCTGGCGGTAGGCACTGTCGGGAAACTGCGCGCTGATGCCGGCGCCGGGCTCGAGCAGTACGCGTACCCCGGCCGCAGCCAGCTTGTCCGCGATCTCCGGCACCAGACTGACGCGCGTTTCCCCTGGCGCGCTCTCCCGCAGCGCGCCGAACGTGACTGGCATTTAGATCTCCTCCCAATCCTTAAGAGCCGGTTCAGCTCGGCGAGCACGCGCCGCGAGCGGCGCGCACATGGAATGACGTGAATCGTTGACTACTCGCACAATACTGCCGTATCTTACAGCTCATGAGCGCTCCTTCAGTGCAATCCGATGCGGCTCCAGAGCTCGCGCCGTGCGCGGCCATGCATGGTCTGACGCAGATGGTTCTGCGCACCGATGTGGCGGGCATGCCGCTCGAGTGGATCGATTACCGCGAAGCCGCCCGGCTCTATCATCAGGAGCAGGTCGCCTACACCTGTGGCTCCTTGATCTACCGCCTCTACGGCGGCGTCAATGCTCGCAGCGGCCGGCGCACCGTGCTCGAGGTCAGCTCGATCGTCGCGACCGTGGGGCACACAGGCAATCCCGGCAACACGCGCCACGACTATGTGCCGCCGCTGAACAACGAGACGCTGTTCCGGCGCGATGCATATCTGTGCATGTACTGCGCCCAGCGCTGCCTGAGCCGCGAGCTCTCGCGCGATCATGTGCGGCCCTTCAGTCAGGGCGGAGTGGATGTGTGGACCAACGTCGTGGCCGCCTGCCGCAGCTGCAACAACGAGAAGGCCGGACGCACGCCCGAGCAGGCCAAGATGCAACTGATCGCAGTGCCCTTCACGCCGACCTATGCGGAATATATCTTCCTGAAGGGCCGGCGCGTGCTCGCCGATCAGATGCAATACCTGCTCGCGCACTTTCCACGCAGCAGCCCACTGCACGATCGCATCGCCCGCTGGCGCGCCTGAACGGTGCGCGATCAGTGGTCTACCTGATCGATGCCTCCGTATACATCTTCCGCGCGTGGTATTCGCTGCCCGCGGGCCTGGCCAATGCCGCCGGCGAGCCCACGCACGCACTCTATGGCTTCGCGCGCTTCCTGAGCGAACTGCTCGAGCGCCGAGCGCCGCACCATGTCGCGGTGGCCTTCGATACCAGTCATGGCAATTGTTTCCGCCATGCGCTCTACCCCGCGTACAAGGCCAACCGCGAGCCGGCGCCGCCCGAGCTGGCGCGCCAGTTCGCGTGGTGCCGTGAATATTGCCGTCACCTCGGCGTGGCGGAATTTGCCAGCCAGACCTACGAGGCCGACGATCTGATCGGTACCCTGGCAGCGCTGTGCCGCTCGCAGGGCCTGGAGTTCACCGTGGTGTCCTGCGACAAGGATCTGGCCCAGTTGATCGGGCCGCACGACGTGTTCTGGGACTATGGGGAACGCACCGAATACCGCTATGGAGATATCGCCCAGCGCTTTGGCGTGCCGCCCGAGCGCATGGCGGATTATCTGGCGCTGCGTGGCGATCAGGTCGACAACGTCCCAGGGGTGCCCGGCGTCGGCGCGAAGACTGCCGCGGCGCTCATGACGCTGTGCGCCTCGCTCGATGAGCTCTTCGGCCGGCTCGATGCGGTGGCGCGTCTGCCGTTGCGAGGCGCCGCCTCGCTGCCGGCGCGCCTGCAGCAGCACCGGGAGGCAGCCTACCTCGCCCGCTCGCTGACCCGCATCGTCTGCGATGTGCCGATCGGGGCTGCGCCTGAGGATCTTCGCCGGCGGGCCCCCGATCTGCAGCGCATCGCAGCGTTCTGTACCGGGCAGGGCTTCGGGGCGCTGCTGCAGCGTCAGGCCGCGCGCCTGGCCGGCATGCACATCGGACTGTCATGAAACGGCCTGCAGGCAAGTCCGGCGATATCGAGTCGGTGCTGCGCGAGCAGCGCAGTTTTGCGCCGCCGAGGCAATTCGCGGCCCGCGCGCGCCTGAAAGCGCGCGAGCTCGCCGCACTGCATCGGCGCGCGCAGGCCGATTACGTGGAGTTCTGGGCTGAGCTCGCGCGTGCACACCTGCAATGGCACCGGCCCTTCACGCACACGCTCGATGCCAGCGCAGCGCCGAACTATCGCTGGTTCACGGACGGAGAGCTCAACGTGAGCTGGAACTGCCTCGATGCGCAGTTGCCGCAGCGGGCGCAGAAGATCGCGATCAGGTTCGAGGGCGAGCCCGGCGACGTGCGCACCCTGACTTATCGGGAGCTGCATCGCGAGGTTTGTCGATTCGCCAACGCGCTCAAGAGTCTGGGCGCGCAACGCGGCGATCGCGTCGTCATTTATATGCCCATGGTGCCCGAGGCGATCATTGCGATGCAGGCCTGCGCCCGCATAGGGGCCATTCATTCGGTGGTGTTCGGCGGCTTCTCGGCGCTGTCGCTGCGTGACCGCATCGAGGATGCCGGCGCGAGATTCGTGGTCACCGCCGATGGCGGCTGGCGTGGCGGTCAGGCCGCCCCGCTCAAGAGCGCGATCGATCAGGCACTGGCCGAGGGCTGCGAGACGGTGGAGCGCGTGATTGTGCTCCGGCGCAATGGCGCGCCGGTCTCAATGCGGCGCGTGCGCGATCAATGGTGGCATGAGCTGGTCGAGCACGCGGCCAGCGAGTGCGAGCCCGAATGGGTCAACGCCGAGCATCCGCTGTTTGTGCTTTATACATCGGGCTCAACGGGCAAGCCCAAGGGCATTGTGCACTCCAGTGGCGGATATCTGCTCAATGCGAAGGTCACGTTCGAGTGGGTGTTTGATCTGCGCGAGCAGGACGTGTTCTGGTGTACGGCGGATGTCGGCTGGGTCACCGGCCACACCTACGTGGCCTACGGACCGCTGGCCGCCGGCGCGACCATCATGATGTACGAGGGCGCGCCGATGTACCCGGATGGCGGGCGCTTTTGGAAAATCTGCGCGGCTCACCGCGTGAGTGTGTTCCACACCGCGCCGACCGCGATCCGCGCGCTCATGAGGCTCGGCGACACTATCCCGGCGCAGTACGATCTGTCGCACCTGCGCCTGCTCGGCACCGTCGGTGAGCCGATCAACCCGGCGGCCTGGATGTGGTATCAGCGCGTGATCGGGCGCGGACGCTGTCCGATCGTGGACACCTGGTGGCAAACCGAGACCGGGGCAACCATGATCTCACCGTTGCCCGGCATCACGGCCACCAAGCCCGGCTCCTGCACGAAAGCGCTGCCCGGCATCTTCGCCGATATCGTGGATGAACAGGGCGAATCGGTCACGCGGCCGGGCGCTGGCGGCTACCTGGTCATCCGCAAGCCCTGGCCCTCGCTGGCGCGCACGATCTGGCGCGACAACGAGCGCTACCTGAGCACGTATTGGGACAAGTTCCAGCGCCGCTTCTACCTGGCTGGCGACGGCGCGCATCGCGATGCCGACGGCTACTTCTGGATCGTTGGCCGTATCGACGATGTGCTCAATGTGGCCGGCCATCGCCTGGGCACCATGGAAATCGAATCCGCGCTGGTCGCGCACCCGCGGGTCGCCGAGGCCGCCGTCGTGGGGCGGCCGCACGAGATCAAGGGCGAATCGGTGTTCGCATACGTCGTGTGCCGCGGCGCGCGTCCGAGCGGCGAGGCCAGCGCATTGATCGAGGAGTTGCGCCAGTGGGTCGCGCAACAGCTCAGTCCGATCGCCAAGCCTGACGAGATTCGCTTCGCCGACAGCCTGCCCAAAACCCGCTCGGGCAAGATCATGCGCCGGCTGTTGCGCTCGATCGCACGCGGCGAGGAGATATCCCAGGACATCTCCACGCTGGAGAATCCGGCCATCGTCGCGCAGCTGCGCGGCGAGCAGGCCGCGCGGCGGCATACGCGCGCCGCGCCGAGCGCGGCCCGTGTGAGCGGTGCGCGACGCAAGCGGCCGAGCGCGAAGCAATCCAAGCACAAGCGCGCCGCGCCCAGGCGGGGCGCCGCGGCCGCCGCCGCCCAGGGGCGATTGCGCAAGAAGCGCAGCCGCAGGCGCGGCACAAGCGGGAAGCGCTCCTGAGCACTGGCATGCGCGCGGCCGCGTGCAGCGCGTGCCTGAGCTGCCTGGCGGTAGCTGCCTGCCACGAGCCCGCGACCTTCAATCGGCCGCGGGCGCCCAGCGTGAGCGCGCCGCCTGCCGCCAGCATGGCGCTGAATGAGCGCTATCGCATCGATCCCGAGGGCTCGCAGGTGCTGATCCTGGTGTACCGCGACGGTCCGATGGCCGCGCTCGGACATAACCATGTCTTGTCGGTGCGCGATCTGTCCGGCGAGCTCACGTTGCCGGCCGGCGCCGAGCTCACGCAGGCCAGTTTCACGCTGGCTTTTCCCGTTGCCGCCATCGCCATCGATGATTCCAGATTGCGCGGGCAGCAGGGCGTTGAGTTCGCGGGCACGATCGATGCCGGCGCCATCGAGGGCACGCGCACGCACATGCTCGGCGAATCATTGCTCGACGCGGCTCACTACGCGCGCATCGAACTGCGATCCGGCCCGGTGCGCGCCGAGGGCGATCACTGGCTCGCGCAGGTGCATATCCGCGTGCGCGATCAGGAGGCGCTCGCCGAAGTGCCGGTGAGGCTCGAGGCAGCCGGCGATAGTCTTATCTGCAGCGGCGCTTTCGAGCTGACACATGCACAACTTGGACTCAAGCCCTACAGCGTGGCACTGGGGGCTTTGCGCGTGGCCGAGAGCCTGCATGTGAGCTACCGCCTGATCGCCGAGCGCCGCTAGGGCTGAATGCCAGTTCAGGCCTGGGGACCGAGCAGCCAGAGCCGAGTGCCCTCTGGGGCCTCGATCAGCACCGAGGCCCGATTGGGTGCATGGGGGGACTTCTCAGACAGCGCGATGTTCAATTGGGCAAGCCGGGCGCGCTGGCGCAGCAGGTGCTCGCAATCGAAAACCAGCAACGCCGATTCGCACAGCGAGGGCCGGTGGAAGGCCAGGTCGAGCGCATCGCTGGTCAAGGGTACGTGCGCATAGGGCCGCCTGACTGGCGGCAATGCGACCAGCCCCGCGCTCTCCCAGAAGCGCTTCGCCGCCTTGAAGTCGGGTTGCGGCAGGCTCAGGTGCGAGAAATATCCGCACAATGATTCCCCAGTGCTGCCCGGCGCTGCCGGCGAGAACGTGCGCGCCTCCAGCAGCGTGATGGCCTGTCCTGCCGGATCGCGCAGCCGCAGCTCGTGCAGGCGCTGCTCATCCAGATGCGCCAGCTCCGGCTCGATATGCGCCGCGGCCAGCCGTGCACGGGCGCGCGCCAGATCGGGCAGCACGAAGCACAGCGAGGGACTGGGCATATCGCGCTCGTGCAGGCCCAGATTAATGCGCCCGTCGCTGAGCACCCCGTAGCGGTGCGGCCACGCATCCCCGGTCAATAACTGCGTGAAGCCCAGGCGTTCATAGAATTGCACGGACGCGGCAATATCCGGCGTCGCAATCCCGAGCTCAAGAAAACGACCAAGCATCGGTGCTTTAGGCGAGCGGCCAGTCGCTGCAGGCGCGCAGGATCAGCTGTGCAAGCGCACGCGCGTGATCCGCGCGAGCGTTCAGCGCGCTGACGTATGCAAAGCGCTCGCCCCCTGCAGCCATGAAAATTCTGCGCCCGCTCAGATCGATCTCCTCGAGCGTCTCGAGGCAGTCGACGGCAAAGCCAGGGCAGATCACTGTGAGCTGGCGTTGCCCGCGTCGCGGCAGCTCGCGCAGCGTGCTTTCAGTGGCAGGCCCGAGCCAGCGGTTCGCGCCGAATCGGGATTGAAAGCTCAGGCTCCATGCCTGCGGCTGCAGACCCAGTGCTGCGGCCAGCTGGGCCGCGCTCTGGCGGCATTGCTCGGCGTAGGCATCCCCGCGCGCCACGTAGCTTTCCGGGATACCGTGGAAGGACATCAGCAGATGCGTGTCGCGGCCATGTATGCGCCAGTGATCCTTGACGCTGTCGACCAATGCGCCCAGATAGCCGGGTTCGGCGCCGTATTGGGCGATATAGCGCAATTCAGGCAGCGAGCGCCAGGCGCGCAGCCCGAGCGCGACCTGGTCATAGACCGCCCCCGTGGTCGTGCCGCTTGCCTGCGGGTAGAGCGGCAGCACGATCAGGCGCCGGATGCGGGCCGCGCGCAATGCATCCAGCACCTGCCCAACATAGGGCGGGGAATACAAAAATGCCTGCTCGATCCGAATGCCGGCCCGCGCGGCGTTGAGTTCACGCTCGATCGCGGCGCGCAGCCGCGAGCTGAAGTGCAGCAGCGGCGAGCCCTCCTCGCGCCAGATCTCACGGTAGCGAGCGGCGCTGCGCGGGGCGCGCAACGGCACGACCAGACCGTACAGCAGTGGCAGCCAAAGCCAGCGCGGCAGTTCGATCACGCGCGGATCGGACAGGAAGCGGCGCAGGAAGCGCCCTACATCGGCGCTGCGGGGCGCGGTGGGCGTTCCGGTATTGACGAGCAGCGCCGCGATGCCGCCGCCGGCGGTGGGGTGCGCAGAGCTCACATTGCGGCAATCGGTCGGGGCGGCGTGCGCGCGCACGCGGCCTGCGCGCTGCTAGCCAAGGTATTGCGCCATGAAGGCCTCGGAGCGTTGCCGCGCGAGGGCGGCGGCCTCAGCGTTGTAGCAACCGGGGCGATCCTCGTTGCCGAAGGCATGGCCGGCGCCCTCATATACGTGATAGATGCCCTGCGGGAAGGCCAGGCGCACCCGCTCGATTTCAGGCGGCGGTATTGATTGGTCCGCGGCGCCAAAATGCAGCATGGCCGGACACCTGGGTGTCTTCGGCAGCTCCTGCTCAAGGGCCACGGGGTAGTAGCACACCGCGGCGCTGAAGGACAGCTCGCTGGCAGCCGCCCACGCGAGCCGGCCACCCCAGGAGAAGCCGATCACGGCCAGTCTGCCGACGTGCCGCGTCACGGCTGCCGCCGCGGCGATGTCCAGCAACGCCTTGGCGGTATCGATCTGCTTGCATAGGCCACGACCTTGCTCCATGTCGCGCTGCGAGTAATCCAGTACGAGGTCGCGTCCGACCCGGTCGAACAGCGCGGGTGCGAGCGCCAGGTAGCCCGCAGCGGCGCAGCGATCGGCCGTGCGGCAGATAAAATCCGTGAGCCCGAAGATCTCCTGCACGATGATGCTGCCGCCGCGCGCCTTGCCCGCGGGCTTGGCGATATAGGTGCTGAACGTGTGACCGTCGCGCGCCATCAGCGTCTCGTAACGGCTCATGCGCGCTCGAGGATCGCCGTCACCCCCATGCCGCCCGCCGTGCAGGCCGATGCCAGACCGCGCTTGGCTGCCGGATCGGCCGCGAGCAGCTTGGCCAGTGTCGCCAGGATGCGCGCGCCGGTGGCGGCAAACGGGTGCCCGATGGCGACACTGCCGCCCTTGACGTTGAGCCGGCTCATATCGATCGTGCCCAGCGCCGCCTCGCGGCCGAGCCGCTCGCGACAGTACTCAGGCGATTCCCAGGCCTTCAGCAGGCACAAGGGCACGGCCGCGAAAGCCTCATGGATCTCGTAGTAATCGAAATCCTGCAGGCTCAGGCCCGTGTCGCTCAGTATCGAGGAAACCGCATAGGCTGGCGCCATCAGCAGCCCCTCCTTGCGACTGGCAAAATCCACCGCCCAGCTCTTGCCGGCGCGCAGCCACGCCAGTACCGGCAGCTGATGTGCCAGCGCCCAGCGCTCGGAGGCGAGCAGTAAGGCCGCTGCCCCATCCGTGAGCGGCGTGCTGTTGCCCGCCGTGAGCGAGCCGCCGCCGGTCAGGTCGAATACAGGCTTGAGCTTGGCCAGCTTCTCGAGCGAGGTGTCGCTGCGGATGTTGTTGTCGGCTTTGAGGTCGTGGAAGGGACTGACCAGGTCGGCATAGAAGCCCTCGCGCCAGGCCGCCGCAGCCTTGAGGTGACTCTCATAGGCGATGCGGTCCTGCGCTTCGCGCGAGATCTTCCAGGTCTTGACCATGAGCTCGCAGCTCTGACCCATCGACAGCCCCGTGCGCGGCTCGACCACGGCCGGCAACACCGGTCGCAGATCGGCTGGCCGCAATCCGAACCAGGGGCGCAGTCGCTGACCGGTGCTGCGTGCGCTGAGACTCTTGAGCAGCAGGCGCTGGTAGGAGCGCGGGTACACGACCGGAGGATCGCTCGTGTCATCGACGCCCGCGGCGATACCGACTTCGATCTGGCCCAGGGCGATCTTGTTGGCGACCAGGATTGCCGCCTCCAGACTCGTGCCGCACGCGCGCTGCACGTCGAGGCCGGGGGTCTGTGGATCGAGCTCCGTCGACAACAGCGCTTCGCGCGTAAGATTGTAATCCTTGGTGTGCTTGATGACCGCGCCGGCAATCACGTCACCGAGCCGCTCGCCCTGCAGATGAAAGCGCTCGACCAGCGCCCGCAGCGCGGCGGTCAGCAGTTCCTGGTTGTCGGTTCCGGAATAGGCGCCGTGCGCGCGCGCGAACGGCGTACGCACACCGCCGAGAATCGCAACCCGCTGCGTACTGGTTCCAATCAACATGTCCGCCTCCGGTGAGCTGAGCGCTCTTTAGTCGACGAGGCTGATAGGATGCCACGCCCGAACCTACAGGTGGAGGATGGATGAGTGCTGCGGGCGTGGATCGCGAATTCGAGCGTCGTCTGGCCTCGCTGAGCAACAGCCGCGAGCAGCAGCTGCTCGCCCGCGGCAGCCGGGGCATTGAGCGCGAATCGCTGCGCGTGGACGGCGCAGGGCGCATCGCCCGCACGGCGCATCCGCGCTCGCTCGGCGCCGCGCTGACCCATCCGCACATCACGACCGACTACTCCGAAGCGCTCATCGAGTTGGTCACGCCCACCTTCGCGGATAACGCCGCCCTGCTCGACTACTTGCGGGATCTGCATCAATTCGTCTACCGGCGCCTTGGCGATGAGCTGTTGTGGGCCAGCTCGATGCCCTGCGAATTGCGTAGCGATGAGGAGGTGCCCATCGCGCGCTACGGCTCATCGCACCAGGGGCGCGTGAAGTCCATCTACCGTCACGGGCTCAAAGTGCGCTATGGCGGCATGATGCAGGCGATCTCCGGCGTGCATTTCAATTACTCCGTGCCCGCGGCGTTCTGGCCGATGTTTGCCGAAATATGCCAGAGCCACAGCGCCGACCAGGACTTCCGCTCGGCGCGCTATTTCGATTTGCTGCGCAATTACCGCCGGCACGGCTGGATCGTATCGTATCTGTTTGGCGCCACCCCGGCCCTGTGCCGCTCGTTTCTGCGCGATCGCCCCGACCACGGACTCGAGAGGCTCGGCGCCGAGACGCTGATCGGACCGTATGCCACGTCGTTGCGCATGAGCGATCTGGGCTATCGCAACCGCAGCCAGAGCGCGGTCGCGGTCT
>JBEKUL010000096.1:0-12463 GCA_049515055.1 Steroidobacteraceae bacterium
TTATGGTCGCGTTACTGCCATCGACCTCAACAAAGGCACCATCGCCTGGCAGGTCGTCCACGGTGAGACACCCGATCACATCAAGAACCATCCGTTGCTCAAGGGCGTAAACGTAGCCCGCACCGGACAGTCGGGGATTCTCGGGACCCTTACCACCAAGACACTGGTGATTTGCGGGGATTGCGGTCTCTTCACCGACGAGAACGGCGTGAAAGGCGCGCGGCTGCGCGCCTATGACAAGGCGACGGGCGAGCAAAAAGGCGCCGTGTTTCTCCCGATTGTGACGACCGGCGCGCCGATGACCTACATGCACGAGGGCAAGCAGTATATCGTCGTCGCGCTGGGCAGCAGCAACGGCGCCTCGCTCGCCGCCTTCCGGCTACCTGACGCCTGATCGGTATCAGAGCTAAGAGTACCAAGCGCAGCATCCAATCAGCGCGTGAAGACTGATGGCTGAGGTATTCCGGCCCCTGCGAATGGGAATGGTCGGCGGCGGCGTGGGGTCGTTCATAGGGCCGGTACACCGGATGGCGGCCGAGCTTGACGGTGCGGTCCGTTTTGTTGCGGGAGCCTTCAGCAGCGACGCGCGCCGTTCGCGCGAATCCGGCAGGCACTATGGAATTTCGCCTGAGCGCGCCTACGCGAATTACAACGAGATGTTCGCCAGCGAGCGATGCCGGGACGACCCGATCGATTTTGTCGCGATCGTCACCCCAAATTATTTGCATCTACCGGTCGCGCGCGCGGCATTGGCGAACGGTTTCCATGTGCTCAGCGACAAGCCCGCCGCGGCGACCCTCGCCGAGGCGCTGACGCTGCGCGATATTGTTCGGCGCTCCGGCAGACTCTACGGGCTCACGTACACCTACACTGGCTATGGCTTGGTTCGTGAGGCGCGTGAACTTTGCGCCCGCGGCGAACTCGGCAGCATTCGCAAGGCGGTCGCGGAATATTCACAAGGCTGGCTGAGTGAGCGCGTCGAGGCCACCGGGCAGAAGCAGGCGAGCTGGCGAGCCGATCCTGCGCAGTCCGGCATTGGCGGCTGCGTGACTGACATTGGCGTGCATGCGTTTAATCTGCTGGAATTTGTCACCGGCCAACGTGTAGCGGCAGTAGCGGCGCAGCTCAGCAGCGTCGTCCCCGGCCGAGTGCTCGATGATGACTGCAATGTGCTGCTGCGCCTGGACAGTGGTGCACCAGGGGTATTGTTCGCCTCGCAGATTGCCGCCGGCGAGCGCAACGGACTGCGCGTCAGAGTGTACGGCGAGAAGGGCGGGTTGGATTGGTGCCAGGAGGATCCCAACCGGCTTATTATCTCGTCTTTGGACGGCAGCACTAAAGTACTTCATGGTGCTTCCAATTCAGGGGCGCTGAGCGAGGTATCCAAAGCGGTGTTCCGACTGCCGCTCGGGCACCCGGAAGGCTACATAGAGGCCTTTGCCAACATCTACCGCGATTTTGCCGGTGCGGTGCTGGCGGGCGATGAGGCTGCACTGCGCAGATCTGCTGTGCCCACGATAGAGGAAGGTGTCCGAGGCATGGCATTCGTCGACGCGGCGGTGCGAAGCAGTCATGCAGGCAGCAACTGGGCACGGATTGATTGATCTTGGTAAGTGCAGCAACGTGAAAACACTAAAGGGTCCGGCTATTTTTCTGGCTCAGTTTGCGGGCGATGCCGTCCCGTTCAACAGCCTGAAGTCCATTGCCGAGTGGGCCGCCGCACTGGGATACGAGGCTGTCCAGATTCCAAGCTGGGATCAGCGTCTGTTCGATTTGCAGAAGGCAGCCAACAGCAAGACGTACTGCGACGAGATAAACGGTGTTCTAAAGCAACGTGGGCTTCAGATCACGGAGCTCTCGACCCATCTTCAGGGTCAACTGGTCGCAACCCATCCTGCGTATGATCAGATGTTCGATGGCTTTGCGCCGAGCGAGGTGCGCGGTAATGCACCCGCGCGGCAGGCGTGGGCCGTCAATCAGATGCAGCTGGCGGTCAAGGCGAGTCACAATCTGGGGCTGACGCGTCATGTGACGTTTTCTGGCGCCCTGATGTGGCACCTCATGTATCCATGGCCGCAGCGGCCGGCTGGGCTCGTCGCCGAAGGCTTTCGCGAACTCGGTCGACGCTGGCGGCCAATCCTTGACGCGTTTGATAGCGTGGGCATTGATGTGTGCTTCGAGATTCACCCCGGCGAGGATCTTCACGACGGCGTGACCTTCGAGCGCTTCCTTGCGGCGGTGGCCGATCATACGCGCGCCAATATCTTGTATGACCCGAGCCACTTCGTGCTGCAGCAGCTCGACTACATCGAATTCATCGACATCTATCACTCCAGGATCCGGGCCTTTCACGTCAAGGACGCTGAATTCCGGCCCGATGGGCGCAGTGGCGTCTATGGCGGCTATCAGGACTGGATTGATCGCGCCGGTCGATTTCGCTCGTTGGGCGACGGTCAGATCGATTTTGCACGTATCTTCAGCAAGCTGGCTCAATACGATTTTCCGGGCTGGGCGGTGCTGGAGTGGGAATGCTGCCTGAAGCATCCGGAGCAGGGTGCGCTCGAGGGCGCGCCCTTTATCCGCGATCACATCATTCGCGTCACCGAACGTGCATTCGACGATTTTGCTTCCGCGAAAACCGATGAGGCCGTTAATAGGCGGATATTAGGCTTGTAGTGCAGCAAGCCCGGATGTGCCGGCTCTTTATTTCATGGGCAGCAGCCGGATCACCATGCCCGGTGAATTGGCCAGAGTCTGGGAATTCTGCAGCAGAATATAGAGGTATCCGTCCGGCCCCGTGATGACATCGCGGGTGCGGCCGAAGCCCTGATAGACGGTTTCCTGGTGCGTGATCTGGCGGCCCTTGATCTCGAAACGGATCAGCTTCTGGCCAACCAGCGCCGACAGGAACATGCTGTTCTTCCAGCCCGGATAGCGGCGGCCGGTATAGAAGCTCATCCCACTGGGCCCGATAGCGGGCGTGAAATACGCGATCGGGTCTTCCATGCCTGCATGGTGCTGTTCTGTGATGCCCGGCTCCAGGCCCATCGAGATCGCGCCCCAGCCGTAGTTGTGGCCCTTCTCGATGACGTTGATTTCGTCCCCGCCGGTGGGCCCGTGTTCGCTTTCCCAAAGCAGTCCGGTCCGCCGATCAATGGTGAGGCCTTCGGGATTACGGTGGCCGTAGCTCCAGACGGTGGGGTCGGCGCCCGGCGTGTTGACGAAGGGATTGTCGGCCGGCGCCGAACCGTCCTCATTGGTGCGATGGATCTTGCCCAGGGGCGAGCCAAGATTCTGCCCGTTGCTCTTGTCGCCACGGTCACCGATCGACCAGAACACATGTCCCTTGCCGTCGAACAGGAAGCGCGAGCCGTAATGAATGACGCTGGTCGTGTAGAGCTCGGCTGGGGCACGGAAGATGTCCTGCTGATCCACCCATTCGTTCTTGGCGTTGATGCGGCCGCGAACCAGGCGCGTCATATTGAGCGGCGCGGGCGGCAGAGACGCACGGGCCGCATTGGGGTCGTCTGGCGGCGGCGTGCTGAGGCCCGGTGCCACTTCCGCAAATGACAGGTAGATCCAACCATTGCGCTTGTAGTCGGGATGCAGCGCGATATCGAAATAGCCGCCGTCCTGTCGCGCCCAGCCCTGCGGCGTGCCCTTGACCGGATCGGGCAGTAGCTTGCCGTGGTCGATGACGCGGATGTGGCCGGGGCGTTCGGTTACCAGCATGCGCCCGTCCGGCAGAAATACCTCGCCCCAGGGCGTATCCAGATTGGCCGCCACGACCTCGATCTTGAAGGTCTGCTTTTCGCTCTTGATGATCTGGCCGTTAGGATCGGGCAGGAAGCTGACCTGGCCTTTGAGCTGGCCGCCGCGGATGCGCAGATAGGCAATCAGTCGGCCAATATCCGCATCGCTCATCTGCCCCTTGAAGGCCGGCATGCCGCCATCGGTGATGCCTTCCCGAATGGTGTGCAGCAAGGCAGCATCGGAGCTCTCCGACAGCAGGCGCTCGGCGAACAGACTGGGTCCACGTCCTCCCGCCAGGTCGCTGCCGTGGCAGGGGGCGCAGGTGCTGGAAAATAACTCGGGTGCGTTGCCCATTGGCGAGGGAGCGCTCTGCGCGGGCGCAGCCGGCGTCGCTGCCTGCTGGGCCGTCACGATGCCCGTAACAAGGGCCGTTGTGGCCAGAAGCGCCGAGACGGCGATGCCCATCCTATTCATTATCTTTCTCCACGCCTTTCTTTACTTTGTCGGCCTACCTGTGCATTCAATGTCATAAATCTCGTCTTGGCAATTCTGCGTCACGTATTCAACAACGTGCGGGGCGCGCCGGCCGAAGCCGGGCAGGATTTTTCGCCGCGTCGGTCCCTCATTCTGGAGCGGCGTTGGGCGGCAACGCCATGTAGAAATCGAGGGGGTATTTCGGCTGATAGCCGTCCGGGAACGGCCGCTTCGAGAAAGTCGCGAAGTAGGCGAGGCAGGCATCGCGAAACCACACTGCGTCGCGGTGCTGCATGACCAGATACTGGCTCACCGCGTCGAAGCGTTCGCTGTCGATCTGACCCTTGAGGGTTGCCCAGGTTCTCTGCATGTCCTCCACCGCGGCGACGCCCTGCATGTAGCGGTAGTTGAGTTCGTCCCACATGGTGCGGCCGCTTTTGGTCCTGTAGTCCCAGGCCACATGGTGGAACCACAGAAGGTACATCTCCGGCGTGCTCGCCAGGTCGGCGAACTGCTCCTTAAGTGGTGAATTGTATTGTGCCGCCGCGTTGCTGCCCGTGGCGGTGCGGTCAAAGCCCAGACCCTCCGCGTCGGCGCGGTGGAAATAAACATCGCCCCAGTCCGCTCGACGTGCTCCGTCATACCAGGGGTGCGGCCCGTAGTGGGTGTCCGCCTTGTCGATATCGAGAAAGTTCAGGCCGAGCGGCATCTCGTAATCGATCATTGCTGGATACGATTTCATCAGCACATCCAGCACCGGCGCTACAATCCCCGGCGCATTGCCGAAAGTCATCCGCACCCATTCTTCGCCAACCGCTCGGGCAGAGGATTGCGGGTCCCAGGCGAAGCGGCCAAAGGCATACCAGTTGGCCTGGTTGAAGATGGAACCGCACCAGTTGCGGTCGTTGCCGACGTTGGCGATGCCCGCAACGCCCGTCAGCTTGGGATGATTGTAGGCGCCCTCCACGATGCGGGCGACGCTCGAGCCTTCGCCGTATTCATAAGTGTCGGAGCGGTAGATCTCCTCATATAGGAAGCCGGTATAGGAAATGTCAGCGCCCTGGCCGATATATTCCTTGGTCACGGGGAATTCGACGGCCAACTGGGTGTTGGGCATGGCGCCGAACAGCGGCGCGAAGGGCTCGCGCGGCTGGAAATCCAGCGGGCCTTCCTTCTCTTGCAGCAAAACATTGTCGCGGAATTTGCCGTCGAACGGCTGAATGATGCGATAGGCCTCACCGATGCGATCCTTCTTGGGATCTTTACCCGGATCGTCATATACGAAGGCGCGGTACATCACGATGCCGTGATGGGGAGCGAGCAGGTCGGCATACATGTTGGCGCCATCGGAATGGTTGCGCCCATAATCCTGCGGGCCGGGCTGACCTTCGCTGTTGGCTTTGATGAGAAATCCGCCGAAATCGGGGATGACACGGTAGATCTCCTCGATCTTATCCTTCCACCAAGCCCGGACCGCAGGGTCGAGTGGATCGGCGCTCTTCAGGCCGCCGATATCCATCGGTGCGCTAAAGCGCGCCGAGAGATAGACCTTCACGCCATACGGGCGAAACGCGCGCGCCAACGCTACGGTCTTCTCGATATAGGCGGAGCTCAGGCTGTCCGAGCGCGAATTGACGTTGTTCAGCACCGCGCCGTTGATACCGATCGAGGCATCGGCGCGCGCATACTCGCCATAGCGGGGGTCGATATAACCCGGCAGCGTCTGCCATCGCCAAAGCGAGGAGCCGCTATAGCCGCGTTCGACCGAGCCATCCAGATTGTCCCAATGGTCCAGAACCCGCACTTTGAGACGCGGCGCCGATACGATATCCAGCCGGTCGATGGGCTGACCGGTCTGCAGCAGGCGCAGAAAACCAAACGCGCCATAAAGTACCCCGATGTCGCTGTTGGCAGCGATGACGATGATCCTGTGACCGCCCGACAGTGTAGTGCGGATCACATAGCCCTCATCGCCGACCTGCCCGAGCGGCATATCCAGGCTCGCCACAATGCGCGAGGAGGAAGGTGTCCCCACCACAAGGGCACCGTCGCCGATCTTTGCGCTGACCAAAACCGAGCGCCCAAGCAACCCGCCAAGCCCGCGCACCATCTCATCGCGGGCCGCATCCAGGATCGGGGTTCCGCCTTCCGTCACCAGCGCCGTGAGCGCCGGACGGTAAGTGCTCAGCAATGGCGCGCCCAGCGTCCGATAGCGCAGCCACAGCTCGTGGCCGTCTTCCGCCTGCGCGGCGACGGCGCAGCCAGCAAAGATCAGGGCAAGTAAAGTTCGTAGCAGCGTGGATAGTTTCATTCGCAAGAGTTCACTGGGTTTGCCGAAATCATAGCGTTATTCTGCTGCGGTCAGAAGCTGAGCGCAGAGCGCAGCGTTGTTTCCCGAATTCGATGGTACGCTTCCCAATCAGCGCTACTATGCATCGTGGATGAGAGCCCTGGGGGACATGACAAATGAATCGCGGGAACCTCAGCCGCCGAAACTTCATCGGAGTGACAGGGGCGGCAATTGCGACGCTCGCGGACCCGAATTGGGCCCGCGCCGCAGCGTACTTCGGCGACGTGCGCGACGCCGAATTCGTCGTCTTCAACGCCAAGGTCTACACGCTCGATCCCCGTATGGCTCGGGCGACGGCCTTCGCAGTCAGGGGCGGCCGATTTATCGCCGTGGGTAGTGATGCAGATATCAAAGGCCTGATCGGCAAGAACACAAAGACCTTCGATGCCCGTCAGATGACGGTCGTACCCGGCTTCAACGACTCTCACAACCATGCGCCAGGCAACACGCTGCTGTACGAAGTGCTCGTCGGCAATCCCTACGAGGTCGAGTTTGTCACCATCGACAGCATTATCGACAAGCTGCGGGCCAAGGCACAGAAGACTCCGACTGATACCTGGGTAGAGGGCTATTTCTTCGACGACACCAAAGTAAAGGACAACCGCGCACTCACGATCCACGATCTGGATCGGGTGTCTACTGATCTACCAGTAGCAGTTCACCATCGTGGCGGGCACACGGCTTTTTACAACAGCAAGGCATTCCAGATGGCCGGTGTCACCAAAGCGACGCCCAATCCGCCGGGCGGAACGTACGATCGGGATGCGGGCGGTGAATTGAACGGCCGCGTGACCGATAACGCGAGTGATTTGTTGAATAAAGTGGGCAGGCGAAGCAGCTATTCCGCCGAAGAGAGCATGCGCCGCGACCGTGAAGGGCTCGCTTATATATCCAAGCAATTCGTGCGGTTCGGATTAACGAGCGTTTGCCACGAGAGCGGCAACCTGCACGCGCTCGAGCAAGTGCGAGCGCGCGGCGATCTGCTGCATCGTGTGAATTATGAGGCTGACGGAGCGCAACTCGAGGCAATGATCTCCGGCGGAATGACCACCGGGCTGGGCGATGAGTGGATCAAGTTGGGTGCCAGCAGCGAGCATACGGCCGACGGCTCATTCTCCGAACGCACGATGGCCATGAGTGTTGCGTATCCAAACACGACGTCAGGCTACAAGGGGAACGTTGTGGAGACCCAGGAGGTTCTCAGTGCCTGGTGTGAGCGCGTACATCGCGCCGGAATTCAGCTCAACTGCCACGCCAACGGCGACGTGGCGATAGATCACGTGCTCACCGCATACGAGCGGGCGCTGCGCCTGCTGCCACAACCCGATGCGAGGCCAAAGATCACTCATTGCACGTTGATAACCGACGAGCTGGTTCGGCGCATCAAGGCCATCGGTGCGGTACCGGCGCTGTTTACATCATATGCCTACTACAACCCGGACAAATTTCACTTCTATGGTGAGGAGCTCATGAAGCGATGCATGGCCTACCGAACACTGCTCGACGCCGGCATTCCTGTAGCAGGCGGCTCGGACTTTGATCCGGGGCCGTTTGCGCCCTTGATGGGCATTCAGGGTATGGTCACTCGTACCGGTTGGAATGGAGAAGTGTGGGGCGCAAATCAGCGCATCAGCGTGGACGATGCGCTGCGCGTCTATACAATCAACGGCGCTTACGCCACCAGGGAAGAGGCACTAAAGGGATCCATCACGCCGGGCAAACTCGCTGACTACGTTGTCTTGGCGGAGGATCCCCACGCCGTCGATCCAGGCAAGATCAAGGACATTCGCATCGTGAGTACTGTGGTGGGCGGCACTACCGCTTACGCCGCATAGCCCCGGCGTGCATCCTGCGAGACTGTATCGCCGATCGATGGTGGCGCGCTCGTTCACCTAAATCTGCTCGAGCTCTTGCCTCGACAGGAAAGCCCTGCCGGCGTCGCTCAGGATCACCTTTCCAGTTCCGGGTGCGTAGTCAATCAACCCGTCAATGCAAGCGTCTTCCCAAATTGATAATCTGGGACATGACGTGCGCCACACTTCCATTACCTCCGCGTAGTCGCGCGGGCGAGCAGCGATCCATTCGAGCATCTGCCGCCGAAGAGCTGTGGTCGTCGCATTCATGGAGCTGAGCTCTCATCGTTTCACATAGAGCGAATGCATGATAACTCCGGATGGGCGCCCGATTTCAGGTTGAAGGGGCCAGCATGAAGATCACAGGGATCGAGCGCTTCTGCTGGGAATTCGCGCCAGTATCCACGCGGCTTGAGGGGGCTGGTCAGGACCTGGCAATGAGCGCCAGCCCCTTGGCCTCTACGCCTTCGCGCACTTCGCATTTGTTGTTGAAGATCATGGTTGCGCCATCACGTTGATAGGCGGGCCAGGGCGGCAGACCGGGATGGTTGGGGTTACCACTGCGTGCAAATGCGACCCAAGCCCCTGAGATGCGCTTGGCTAACTCCAGTGCTTCGGGCCGCAGGCCGCTGTATTGATCGCAGCGTACCGC
Source organism: Steroidobacteraceae bacterium (assembly GCA_049515055.1). Classification (GTDB taxonomy): domain Bacteria; phylum Pseudomonadota; class Gammaproteobacteria; order Steroidobacterales; family Steroidobacteraceae; genus FEN-1191. The sequence continues at coordinate 9,083 of JBEKUL010000096.1, forward strand.
ATTGTCGAAAGTGAATACCAGGTCGCAGGCATGAAAAGCCCCAGGGCGATCGTCCAGCATGGGAGTACGCCAGCGATAGATATATACGTAGGAAGGCGCAGCCTTCAGGGCTGCCTTGCGCGCGGCCTGCTCATAGGCGGCTCGGCGGAAGGGTTCGGCGGCAATGGCGGCGTAGATCTCAAAGGCTGTAGCGTCTGGCCAGTCCTGGCGATAGGCGGCGATGATGGCATCGCCCGATGCACCAAAGAATTCCACTACGTTTGCGCGCAATTGTTCTTCTGTCATCGCGCCGCCGCCTTCGCGGTCCAGTGCGTTGACGGCTTCGTTGATAACGGTGCCGGTTATCATGGGTACCTGCGCCGAGATGGACGGCGCGTCCGGATCGAAAGGATGGCGCGGCAGGACCGAGCCATCCACCACCGGCCACCACCCGGAAAGACCGTAAGAACGGCGAAAAACTGTGCGGGGTGGTAGCAGCCTTTTCATCGCCTCGGCTGCCGCTCCCACGAGACGATCAACCGCCATATGCTGCAAGCTCTCGACATCGCCACGAGCCAAACCGAGCTGGCGCATCACTTCCTCGATGATTGCGCGGGATGTCTCGCGGGTCTCGAATTTGAGAAACGGCCCACTCTGCACCAGAGCGCGATGGAACAATCCTTTCGCCGACGGCATCGCCATCAGGCAAAGAACCTTTCCCCCGCCACCCGATTGACCAAAGATTGTGACGTTGCCGACGTCCCCGCCGAACTGGGCAATGTTGTCCTTAACCCACTGCAGCGCAGCCACGAGATCCAGGAGGCCCGGATTGGCAGTATGCCTGGCGCTGCCAGCTTCCAGCAGATTCAGATAGCCAAAGAGGTTTAGTCGGTGATTGCAGGTCACCACTACTACGTCGTTGCGGGCCAGATTCTCTCCATCGTAGGAGGCGAGATCCTGATCGAAGCCACCCTCAAAGCCACCCCCGTGGTAGAAGACCATAACGGGCCGTTTGCCTGAATCCTTGATCGCGGGCGTCCAGACATTCAGATACAGACAGTCTTCGCCTGGCGACAGCTGTCCTTCTCCGCCATGAGTCAGGAATCCAAATTCCGACCCAGTCCGGTTGTGAGTGTCGTAATCGTAGTGAGCGGAATCGCTGGCAGGTTGGATGCAGGCACGGCCGTAGCGCAGGGCATCGCGTATGCCGGTCCAGGGCCGTGGCGGACGCGGCGGCATAAAGCGGTTCTCTCCGCCGGTGGAGTCGCCGTAAGGAATGCCCTTGAAGATGAAAATGCCGCTGCGCCAGAAGCCGCGCAACTTCCCAGAGCTGCTTTCCACCAGCGTTCGCGTATCAGAGGCAACTGTCTCATGCGGGCGATCGGCTACGGATCTGGTTTGCGCCTGGCTCGTCTGCGGCAGGGCAGTCCCTGCTCCCAATGTTGCAATCACTTTGACGAATTCGCGTCTATCACTTTTCATTGTGCGCCCGCGCTCGTTATTGCAATCCTGTGCCACCCTACGCTCGCCCTGAATGTCCCGTCAACGTCGAGCACCGCGCGCGATCCTCGAGGGCATGGCAGACGAGTGTTGCGCAGACTGCGAACGGCTTATCCGTATAGAATCGGCGAGTCGCTGGCGTGCGCCGCGCACGGCTGCGATCCGAGCAAATGTCTCACGCGTCCCCGCCGCCGCCTGAATATTGCGAAGGATCCTATTCTATGAAGATCGCGCTCGACCCCTATATGCATCGCCACTTGTCGTTGGAAGAACTGCCCAGGAGGGTGGCGGAGCTCGGCTACGAGTGGATTGAGCTCTCGCCGCGCGCCGACTTTCTCGACTGGTGGGTCGCTCCACGCGTCTATCCGGAGCGCGTCACGAGCTTCAAAAGGGCGCTCAAGGATCATGGGGTGAAGATTGCCTCGCTGCTGCCGATGTACCGCTGGGCAAGTCCGCACGAGGACGAGCGTCAGGCGGCGGTCAAATACTGGAAAAAGGCGATTGAGGTTGCCGTCGAGATGGGCGTGGAGACGGTGAACTCCGAGTTTGGCCGCGGTCCCGGCCCTGCCCGCGGCCACTGCGCCAACTGTTGCGGCGGCCAGTTCACCGCTGAGTCAAGCGAGGCCGCCTGGTGGCGCTCGATGGAGGAACTGGTTCCAATCTTCGAGACGGAGGGGATTGAACTGAACATCGAGCCACATCCGGAGGACTGGGTGGAGACGCTGCACCCGGCACTCGACTTGATCCGCGTCATTGGCTCGAAAAACGTCAAGTTTCTCTATTGCGCACCCCACACGTTCTACTTCGGCTCCGACATGGGGAGAATGATCCGTGACGCTGGCTCAACGATTGCCCATGTGCACGTCGCTGATACTTATAACCACAAGGCCTCGTCGGGCTTGCGCTACATTTGCAACCCGCCGGGAGCGCGGGTGACGATTCACCAACACCTGGACATCGGGCAGGGCGAGATCGACTGGGACCTGTTCTTCTCCTCACTCGCCGCCGTAGGTTTCGATGGGATCATGACATCCTGCGTGTTCGCCTGGGAGGAGCGCGCAGACGAGTCGGGCCGCTACATGCGCGAGACAATACAGAAGTACGTCAATAAGTACTTGAGCAAGCCGAGAGGCTGAGACTCCGACACGCTGGCCTCGTTGCTAATGGGGCTCGCCACGGCAGGAGTGGTCAGCGGATCTTCGGCGGCACATTCGCGTTTAGCCGAAAGAGGTTGGTCGGATCGTACTTGGCCTTGAGGTCGACGAGGCGCTCGAAGTTAGCGCCGCGTGGCCAGACGCGACGCGTCCGCTCGTAGTCCTGGCTGCCCGCCAGTAGAACCTCGCCGCGCAGGCCGGCGGCGAGGGTCTCAATGGCAGAGCCGGTCAGCACGATCTCGCCGCCGGTAAGGCTACGGGCCGGCACGTCGCCGACACCCTTGAGTACGGAAGTGAATCCGCGCGACGGCCAGCTCGCAGCAAGCGCCAGGCCCGAGCCGACGAACTGACGTCTGATCGCAGAACAGCAGGTAAGAATGCGCCGCCTTCAGACTGGCCACCACCGCCGCCGCGATGATATGCGGCAGCTGACAAACGTCTACTGTGTCTCGGTGGGCATATCTTGCGCGGCGACAATCTGCCAGATTCCGTGACGTTTGAGCCAGGTGTCAGTCCATGTCAGATTGACCGTATGCCTTCGCCCATCGCTCTCTATGTGCAGCGCGCTTTCACTACCGTACAGGATGGCCATGGCACCGCCAAAGAAATGAACCGTAACCTCGTGCAGCGTGCACGCCTCTTCGGGCCTTCCGCTCAGAGAATGCGCCATGGCATCTTTCTTTGAGTAACGCGTACCATCTGGAGCGGTTCCTTGAAAATCTTCCGCCAGAATGGTCTTCTTAATGTC
>JBEKUL010000097.1:0-12115 GCA_049515055.1 Steroidobacteraceae bacterium
TATGCGCATGAGCAGGGGCTCAAGGGCTGCACGACCTTTCGCTTCAATCCGGAAGCATTTCAGGGCGTGCTGGTCAAAGAGGAAGATCTCAAGAACACGACCTATGTCTTTACGCTCGAGGATGGCACGGAAATGCGGGCCCGGGGCGACGAGGAAATCGAGTACGACGGGGAGATGCACAGCGCCGCCAATTTGTTCGACGCTTTGAAGGAAGGCTATTACGGGAAGTTTTGAATATGAGCACACGTATCGACAAGCGCATCGTCAAGTACCGCGTACTGAAAGCCGAAGAGCCGGCGGCCGCTAAACCGGCTGCCCCGGAGCAGGAGCTCGCGCACAGTCGGGATGGCCGCACCGCCAAAGTCATTCGCATGCACGAGGAGATTCAGCGCCCGGAGGTGCTGATCGGCTCGACCTACAAGATCAAGACGCCGGTATCGGATCATGCGATGTATGTCACGATCAACGACATCGTGCTCAACGAAGGCACGGAATACGAGCATCGTCGTCCGTTCGAGGTCTTCATCAATTCGAAGAACCTCGATCACTTTCAGTGGATCGTGGCATTGACCCGCATCATCTCGGCCGTGTTTCGCAAGGGCGGCGACGTGGCGTTCCTGGTCGATGAGCTCAAGGCAGTATTCGATCCGCGCGGCGGCTACTGGCAGCCGGGGGGCAAATTCATGCCCTCGATCATCGCCGAGCTCGGCTACGTGATCGAGAAACACCTGCAGACCATCGGCCTGATGCGCAAGGTGGAACTGGATGAGCATCAGAAAAAAATGGTCGAAGAGAAGCGCGCTGAGTTCGAGGCGCGGGCCAAACAGCAGGATGCTTTCGCGAAATCACATTTCCCCGACGGCGCCGCACTGTGCAGCAAGTGCAGCACGGCCGCGGTCGTCATGCTCGACGGCTGCATGACCTGCCTGAACTGCGGCGAATCGAAGTGCGGCTGACAAACGCTCGCGCTGAGCGACGCGCAGCCTCGCGCCGCACGCGCCGCTGCCGGTTCCGGGGACTGTGAAATCGCTACCGGCTCGCGCTGCGTGTCCATGCTATTGCTGCGGGCATGAAACGATTTCTACCGCTTGCATTGCTGTGCCTCGCGCCATTCGCCCCCGTGAGAGCCGCAGCTGCCAACGACGCAGCACTGCCCCGACCAGCCGAGCTCGAGCCCGATGTGCAGTTCTGGATTCGCGTCTACAGTGAAGTCTCGACCAACGAAGGCTTCATTCACGATCAGCACAAGCTCTCAGTCGTCTACGAGACGGTGCACTTCGATGCCGACATGCCGCCGCGCGAGCGCGCGCACCGCGTCGACGCCGAGCGTAGCCGGATACAGGAAATCCTGCGGCATCTGGCTACCGGCGCGGTCCCGCAAAATGCTGAAGAACAGCACGTCCGGGATCTCTGGGGAGCGCAGGTCACGCCAGCCCGGTTCGCCGAGGCCGCGGAAGACGTGCGCTTTCAGCTCGGCCAATCCGATCGTTTTCGGGCTGGCCTGCAGCGCGCGGCCGCCTGGGAGACGCATATTGCGGAGGTGCTGGCCAATCTTGGCTTGCCGGCGCAGATCGCGGCGCTACCGCACGTCGAATCCTCGTTCGACCCCACTGCCTACTCCAAGGTTGGCGCGGCTGGACTCTGGCAGTTCATGCGCTCGACCGGACGGCGCTTTCTGCGCATCGACGCGGCCGTCGATGAGCGGCTGGATCCGTTTCGAGCCACCGAGGCCGCCGCGCAGCTGCTGAGCTACAACTACCGGCTGCTGGGTACCTGGCCGCTGGCCATCACCGCTTACAATCACGGCGCTGAGGGCGTGCGGCGCGCGCGCGAGCAGCTCGGCACCGACGACATCGTGCGCATCGTGCGCGAATACCGCAGCCCGAGTTTCGGGTTTGCGTCGCGCAATTTCTATGTCTCGTTCCTGGCAGCGCTGAGCATCGCGCAGGAGCCGGAAAAATATTTTGGTCCGCTCGAACGCCGTCCGGAATCGCAATTCCACGAATTGAAATTGACCGCACCAGCCAACACCGAGGCACTGCTTCGGACGCTGGGCATCGATCGGGCTACCTTGCGCGGTCTGAATCCGGCGCTGCGGCCAGGGATCTGGAGCGGCCAGCGCTCTATACCCCCCGGCTATATCCTGCGTTTGCCCAATAGCGCTGAGAAATGGAGCGCTGAGGCGCTCGCGCAGCGCCTGGGCGGCCCGCGACCGGTGGTCGTGGCGCAGCTCGCACCGGCGCGCGCCGGCGCGAGCGTGCATTCGGCGCCACAGAGCGCAGCCGTCGCGACGGCCAGCCCGCAGAGCCAGGCCGAGATCGTGCCCGCGCCGCCCAGCCCTCTTTCCGCCGACAGCATCAACGCGGCGGCCTCGCCGTACTACCTGGTTCAGGAGGCCGATACACTCGCGTCAATCTCGGCACGCACGGGCGTGCCAGCCGACAAATTGATGGCGCTGAATTCGCTGCCTGACTCGGATTACCTCTCCGACGGGCAGCGGCTGCGACTCGCGGCAGCCGTACCGGAGCCCGAGACCGTCACGACGGCGGCGAACCTGCAAACGGCGCAGGCCGCGGTCGTGGAGAGCGTGGAAGAGCAAAGAGCCGTGGCCGCCGCGAGCCAGTCAGCCGAGCGCGCCGAGCCCGTTTCTGCCGCGCAGGCGCAGGCCGAGGGTCCGGAGCTCGTGCCCGATCCGGCTGGGACCGGCTCGGCCGATCCGGTCGATTACTCGATCAAACCCGACGGCAGCATCGTCGTGGTGGCGGCTGAAACGCTCGGCCATTATGCGGACTGGCTCGGCGTTCCGGCAGCCCGCCTGCGCACGCTCAACAGTCTGCGCGGACATGCCACGGTGAACATGGGCAGGCACGTCAAGCTGGAGTTCTCCCATGCGACGCGCGCGCAGTTCGAGCAGCGACGGCGCGATTATCATGAGCGTCTGCAGGCGGCCTACTTTTCCTCACACCGCATCGCCGGCACCGAGATCTACATCGCCCGTCGCGGGGATTCACTCTGGAGCATCACGCAGCGCAATGTGAAATTGCCGATATGGTTGCTGCAGCAATACAACCCGGATCTCGATTTCAGCGATTTGCGCCCGGGCACGCAGATTTCTCTGCCGAAGGTCGAGGACGTCCCGAGTCTGTGAAGTGCTGCTCGCCCGAATAGGGCGCTATGCCTATAATTCAAGCCGATGCGACGTATCCTTACTGCAATGCTTCCGGTGCTGATCGGCGTGCTGGGTGGCGCGTGGCCGAGTATCGGATCGACCGATGATTCGGCGCCTTCCGCGGCACCGCCCACGTATAGCATCGTCGGGGCGAGTCTCGGCGCCCAGTCCGCGCAATCCGCGCCGGCTTCCGCGCCTTTGAGCCTGAACGCTCAGATGCCCGTCGCCGACCAGATCATCGTGCGAAAATCCGAGCGGCGGCTCTATCTGATGAGGCAAGGCGAAGTGCTGCGCGAGTACCATGTCGCGCTTGGCCTGATGCCCCAAGGCCCTAAGGAGCGTTCAGGGGATTTTCGTACACCTGAAGGGCACTATCAGCTTACGCGACGCAATCCTCGCAGCGATTATTTTCTCTCGATCCAGGTGTCTTACCCCAACGATGAGGACGTGCGCCGCGCGCGGCGAGCGCACGTCGATCCGGGTGGCGCAATCATGGTGCACGGCTGGCCCAATAGTCTGCGACACAATGCGGAGTACTATGCCAGTTCGGATTGGACGGATGGCTGCATTGGTATGTCCAATTCCGATATGGTTGAGCTGTGGATGATGACGCAAGACAACATTCCTATCGAAATACTGCCTTGACTACGGCTTCCGGTCCTGGGCCAGAGCCGGCGATGCAGGCGAGTGTCGTGGTGGCCGAATCAGTCGACGCGCGCGTCGGCCCGCGCGGCAGCCTCGAGAACCTTTCCCAGGCTGAGATCAATAAGCTGCTCGACACGAGCCAGACCGGCCTGTATCGGCTGTTTCGTAACTGCGCGCTCGCCGTGCTCAATGCCGGCAGCGATAACGATAATGCCAAGGAGATATTCGAGCGTTACCGCGATTTTGACGTGCAGATCGTGCGGCACGCCCGGGGCATCAAATTGCAGATCAATCATGCGCCGGCGTCCGCCTTCGTCGACGGCGAGATGATCCGCGGCATCAAAGAGCACCTGTTCGCGGTCTTGCGCGACATCATCTACACGGCCAATGAAATCATTGGCGCCGGGCGGCTGGACACCCGCGACTCGGCTTCCATCAGCAACGCGGTCTTTCACATACTGCGCAATGCGCGCGTACTGGACTACAAGGGGATGCCGAACCTGGTCGTGTGCTGGGGCGGGCATTCGATCGGCCAGAGTGAATATGAATATTGCAAACGTGTCGGCTACCAGCTGGGCCTGCGTGCGCTGGACGTGTGCACGGGCTGCGGGCCGGGGGCGATGAAGGCGCCGATGAAAGGCGCAGGCGTCGGTCATGCCAAGCAGCGCATCGTGCGCGGCCGCTTCATCGGCGTGACGGAGCCCGGCATCATCGCCGCGGAGCCACCCAATGCCATCGTTAATCAACTGGTGATCATGCCGGATATCGAAAAGCGCCTCGAGGCGTTCGCCCGCCTCGCGCACGCCATCGTCGTGTTTCCAGGCGGGGCCGGCACGGCAGAGGAGATCCTGTATCTGCTCGGGCTGCTGCTTGATCCCGCGAACGCCTCACAACCCTTTCCGGTGGTGCTGACCGGCCCGGCAAGCAGCGCCGGCTATTTCGAGCAGATCGAGCGCTTCATCGTGGGCACGCTCGGAGCCGCAGCGCTCACGCGCATCAAGATCATCATCGATGACCCCGCCGGCGTGGCGCGCCACATCGTCCAGGCCTGCGAGCAGGTGCGCCTGTATCGCCGGGGCTGCAACGATTCCTATAATTTTAACTGGCTGTTGCATGTCCCCTATGACATGCAGGTACCGTTCGAAGTCACGCATGCCTCGATGCGCGCTCTGGCGTTGCACCGCGAGCAGCCCGTGTATCGCCTGGCCGCGAACCTGCGCCGCGCCTTCTCGGGCATCGTCACCGGCAACGTCAAGGAGAACGGTATCGCGGCCATCGAGCGCGAGGGACCCTTCGAACTCGCCGGGGATCCGCAGATCATGCAGCTGCTCGACGAGCTGTTGACTGCGTTTGTCGCCCAGCGCCGCATGAAGCTGCCGGGCAGCATTTACCGCCCCTGCTACCGCCTCGTGGCCTGAGCATGCGTGGCCCAAGCCGCCGGCGCCCGGCGCCGCGCGCGACAGGCTTGGGCGATTGCATTATTGGCGCGCGACAGATCTCGGTTTTCCATACCGAGCTGCCGTTGTGATGCAGTTCCTGTCTGCACTGGGGGCAGCGCCCTAATCTGCAGCTCCGAGAGGTCGCGCTGCATATGAACAAAATAAAATTGCCCAAGACCGAGACCGCCGATGAAGCGGAGGCAGCCAAGCTGGCCGCGCCGAGCGGAGCGGAGGCTTACGCACGCTGGCTCGAACACATGCAACGCACGCGCACGCGCCACGCGGCCATTACACGCAACCTCTATACCTGGTCGAACTACAAGAGCTGGGCGGACAAGATGCGCCTGGACTGGGTCAACGGCGAGGGCAAGCCCTGAAGCTCATGCCCGCTGCAGCGATGCGGCGGCGCTGAGGTTCTTGGCCCCGATCGTCGAGGGCTGCTGCAACCACGCGAGCATCGGCTGCCAGTCCGCCCAATCCTGCGCCACCAGCTGCGGCTTCATCTCGGGCAGTCCGAGGCCGGTTTCGGCCGAGCGCACGTAATTCTGCGAATCACGCAATGTCGCCACGATCGGAATGTTGAAAGTGGCCAGAAAACGCATCAGGGATTGATAAATCAGCGTGTTGCGCCGCACGCGATTGGCGATGATCGCGAGGCGGTTCTCGTCGCGGCGTAATTTGGCCACCAGCAGCAGATTCTGCACGCAGCGCGAGCACGCGTGGATGTCGATATCTGACGGCAGCACCGGCACGAGTATCTTGTCTGCGCCCTGGATGAGCGCCGGGATCTCGTTCGCCTCCAAAGCAGCCGGCGTGTCCACCACGACCCGGTCGGTGCCATTGGGGATACGCAGCTGAAAGCTGCGTGTAGTGCGCGGGTCGCGCTCGAAGGCGGTAATCAGTCCGATGCGCGGTTGCGTGGCCGCGCGCTTGCTGAGCCAGTGCGTCGAGGAGCCCTGCGGATCGAAATCCATCACCACGAGGCGCTCGCCACGCTGTGCGTAGTGGCTGGCGAGGTTGATGGCGATAGTCGTCTTGCCCGAACCACCCTTTGGGTTCAGCACGACGATACGCTGCATATTTACAGTTCCTGGCTGCAAAAGATTATGTTCGATGCTGCAGCGTACGCACGACTCATCAGCGCTGCAAGCTAAGCGTCGACGCTGTGAGGCGCAGCACGGCACCAGGCGCGCCAGCGGCCTAGCATCGCGTACTCCTTCAATACGGCGCAATCATAGTGGAAGTTTTCCTACTGCTGTGGGACGAGGTAGACGATTGGCTGGGCGCCTGCAGACAGCTGCTGCGCCGCCTGTCTTGAAACACTGAGGCGCCGTCCCCATACCGCCGCATGGGCCCTAGCCCTGCGCGGTGGTCAATATGTCGAGCGAACCCGAACAATTAAGCTTCCAGGCGGAAGTTCGCGATTTATTGCAGTTGATGATCCATTCCCTGTACAGCCACAGGGAAATATTCCTGCGCGAGCTGATCTCTAATGCCTCCGACGCCAACGACAAGTTGCGTTTCCTGGCGCTCTCGGATCCAGCGCTGCTCGGCCAGGACAGCACGCTCGCGATCTGGATCGATGCCGATCCCAAGGCCAGGACGCTCACAGTGCGCGACAACGGCATCGGCATGAGCCGCGAGGAGGCGATCGCACAGCTCGGAACCATCGCCAAGTCCGGCACCGCCGAGTTCTTCAAGCGCCTCACGGGCGATCAGCAGAAGGATGCGGCACTGATTGGGCAGTTCGGGGTGGGCTTCTATTCCTGCTTTATGGTCGCCGACCGTGTGGAAGTATTCAGCCGCCGTGCCGGGACTGCGGCCGAGCAGGCCGTGCGCTGGGAATCCAGCGCCGATGGCCAGTTCACGGTCCAGACGGTCACGCGCGAGGAGCGCGGTACCAGCGTGGTGCTGCACTTGAAGGAGGAAGCCACGGAGTTCGCCGAAGGCTACCGGCTGCGCGCGCTGGTGCGCCGCTATTCCGATCACATCGCCTTTCCGGTGCGCATGCATAAAGATGCCACAGCCACGCTCGAATACGAGGACGTAAACCAGGCCCAGGCGCTGTGGACGCGGCCGCGCGGCGAGATCACGGACGAGGAGTACCGGGATTTCTACCGCCATATCTCGCACGACGGCGCCGATCCACTGGCCTGGAGCCACAATCGTGTCGAGGGCAAGCGCGAATACACGAGCCTGATGTATGTGCCTTCGCGCGCACCGTTCGACCTGTGGCAGCGCGAGGCGGCGCGCGGCCTGAAGCTATACGTGCGGCGTGTGTTCATCATGGACGACGCCGAGCAGTTCCTGCCGTTGTACCTGCGCTTCATCAAGGGGATCATCGACTCGAACGATCTGCCGCTGAACGTCTCGCGCGAGTTGCTGCAGCACGACCACGAGGTCGAGGCGATGCGCGCGGCGCTCACGCGCCGAGCGCTGGAACTGCTGGCGCGCGTGGCCAAGGACGAGCCGGAAAAGTACGCGCAGTTCTGGCGCGAGTTCGGCCGCGTGCTCAAGGAGGGACTGAGCGAGGATGCGGGCAACCGCGAGCGGCTGCTGCCGCTGCTGCGCTTCGCCAGCACGGCCTCGCCGTCGAACGAGGAGAGCGTGAGCCTCGCCGAATACGTGGCACGTATGCGAGCGGGCCAGTCCCGCATCTACTACATTGTCGGCGAGAGTATCGAGGCGGCGCGCGAGAGCCCGCATCTGGAGCTGTTGCGGCAAAAAGAGGTCGAGGTATTGCTGCTCGGCGATCGCATTGATGAGTGGGTCATGGGAGGCGTCAGCGAGTTCGAAGGCAAGCGTTTCAAAGACGTGACGCGCGGGGAACTCGAGCTCGGTGGGCTGACCGAGGCGGCGGAACGCGAGCGCGTCGACGAGGAGCGCCGCGAGCACAAGGGGCTGCTCAAACGATTCAAGGATGCGCTCGGCGAGCGGGTACTGGAGGTGCGCGTGAGTGAGCGACTGCGCGACTCCCCGGCCTGCCTCGTGCGCGGTGAAGCAGATCTTTCGGCCGCCATGCGCCGCGTCCTCGCGGCCAACGGGCAGCCGCTGCCGGCAACGGTCCCGGTGCTCGAGCTCAACGTCACGCATCCGCTGGTGCGCTACATGGATGGCCTGAAGGAGGCTGAGCCCTTCGGTGAGTTGGCGCTGTTGCTGTTTGACCAGGCCAGCCTGGCCGAGGAAGGACAGCTTGCGAACGGCGCAGATTTTGCCCGCCGGCTCAACAAACTGCTGGTGCGCCTGGTCGAGTCCCCTTGAGCCCGGTTGCGCCGCGCTCCGAGGCCCTGCGCATCGCAGGGCCCGCAGGGGTAATTGAAGCATTACTCGAGGATCCGCGCAGCACGCCAGGCACTGGGTTTGGCGTGATCTGTCACCCGCATCCCTTGCACGGCGGCACGATGCAAAACAAAGTCGTGCACACGCTAGCTCGCGCATTGCAGGAGCAGGAATTAGCGACCCTGCGCTTCAACTTTCGTGGTGTGGGCGCAAGCGAGGGTGTGTACGACGAGGGCCGGGGCGAGTGCGACGATGCTCTCGCGGTGATTGACTGGGGACGCGCTCGCTGGCCCGATGCGCCGCTGGTGCTGGCTGGTTTCTCTTTCGGAGCAATGGTGGCGCTGCGCATAGCGGCAGTGGCGCGGCCCGAGCGGCTCATTACGGTTGCTCCGCCGGTCACACGAGTGCCGCTCGCGGACATCGCGCCGCCGCCATGTCCCTGGCTGATCGTGCAGGGCGAGGCCGACGAGCTGGTCGACTACCGGGAGGTCCAGGCCTGGGCAGCGCGTTTTGATCCGCAGCCGCTATTGCGCCTGCTTCCCGGCGTCGATCATTTCTTTCACGGACGGCTGCACGAGCTGCGCGCGGCGGTCATGGACCGGCACGACAGCTGAGTGCGCCGCGGCGTTCAGTTCACGAACGCCTTCAAATTCTTCAATGGCAGCGCGCGTACCTTTTTGCTGGCTGGCTTTGCCTTGAACGTCATCTTCTCGCCAGTGAAAGGATTGACGCCCTCGCGCGACTTGGTGGCCGGACGCTTCACGACCTTGAGCTTGAGCAACCCGGGCAGCGTAAACAAGCCATTGCCACGCAGGCTCTTTTTGATGATGCCATTGAGAGCCTCGAAGACTTCGCTGACTTGCTTACGGGAGAGTTCCGTATCCTTGGAAATCTGGGCCAGAATCTCCGACTTAGTCGGTGCCCCACCTTTTTTTGCCATTGCCGAATCTCCTGGATTGTGTGCGAATCTGTCGGATTGATGCGTGAAGAGCGGGAAACTTTTTACGAAGCGGCGCGCAACATAACATACCGTCGCCTCAACGCAAATGATTTTTCGCCCCTACGCTACGTGAAAATGCCTTTTTTTATAGGTCCGCGCGCATCCCCCGGCGCGATGCTATGCTCGCGGGCGCGCGCTGGCAGGCCGCCCGCACCGCAGAATCTGCTTCAGGGCAGCAGGATCAAGAGCGTTTGAATCACGATAACGGCCCATAGCGGCGACAGATCCAGGCCGCCCAGCGGCGGAATCAAGCGCCGGAACGGGCGCAGCACGGGCTCGCACAGCGACACCAGCAGCCCCTGAGCCGGTGAATAGGTACCCGGCGCAACCAGCGAGAGCAGCGCATAAAGAAAGATCGCAAAAAAATACGTCCACAGGATGGTGCGCAGGATCTCCGTCATGGCCAGCTGCAGCCACACCAGCGTCGGTGGCGGCCCGAAGCCCGCGAGCAGCCAGGAGACAGACACCTTCAGCAGCGCAAATACCACAACCGCAACGCACGAAGCGGTATCCAGGCGGCCGATCGAGGGCAGCAGGCGACGCAATGGCACGATGACCGGATTGGTGAGGTGAACGATGGAGCGCGCCAGTGGATTGCGAAAATCGGCGCGCGACCATTGCAACAGCAGCCGCAGAAGGACCGCGAGCAAGCACAGCTTGAGCAGCGTCTCGAGTAGGAATATCAACGCGGCCATCGGCATGATCTCAGGAGCGTGTCAAGTCAGGGGTCGCCCCTAGGGCCGCGGCCACCGAGTCGGCGAGCGTGACGCTGCGCTCGCATGCAGCGCGCACCGCGCGATCGATCAGAGCGTCGAATCCGCCGAGCTCCAGCGTCTGCAGCGCCGCTTCGGTGGTGCCACCTTTGGAGGTGACCGCCGCGCGCTCCTCGGCCAGGCAGCGCGCGCTATGGGCGAGCGCGCCTGCGCCATAGAGCGTGTCGCGAGCCAGCAATAGCGCGGTTTCTCGCTCGAGGCCGAGCGATTCGCCGGCCAGCGCCAGCTGCTCGGCCAGCAGGAAGAAGTAGGCCGGACCGGACCCGGACAGCGCCGTGACGATATCGAGCTCGGCTTCGCTGCGCAGCCAGAGCGCCCGGCCAGCCGCGCTGGCCACGCGCTCGGCCATGTTGCGCTGCGTGTCGGTCACGCTGGTTGGGGCGTAGAGCCCCGTCACGCCCGCGCCGATCAGGGCGGGCCGATTGGGCATCGCGCGCACGATCGCTGCAGCGCCAGAGCAGATTCGCGCCAGCTCCGCAATGCGCAAACCCGCCACGATCGACAGCAGTACCGGGCGCCGCGCGCGCAGTGCGCCGCCCAGCTCTTGCGCCACGCTCGCCACGGATTGGGGTTTGACCGCCAGAATGACCAGCTGCGCGTCGCGGATTGCCAGAGCGTTATCCGCGACCGCGGTGACGGCGAGCTCGCGCTGCAGCGCCTCGCGCAGGCTCGACTGGGGCTCCCCGACACTTATATGCCCGGCCTGCACACCCTGGCGCAGCAGACCGCCGATCAACGCGCGCGCCATGTTGCCGCCGCCGATGAAAGCGATCCGTAAGCCGGTCTGATTGTTCATTGCGGCATTCTAGCCGCTACCCGTTGGTTCGCGGCCCGAAGAGCGAGGTACCGATGCGAATGATCGTGGCGCCTTCGAGGATGGCATCGCGAAAATCAGCGCTCATGCCCATCGATAGCGTATCGAGCGCGAGTCCGTGCCCGTTGATTCGCTCGCGCAGCGCCCGCAGTGCGGCGAAGCAGGCGCGATTGGTTGCGCTGTCCTGCCCCGCGCGCGCAATGCACATCAGACCGCGCAGTCGCAGCCGCGGCAACGAGTGAACGGCGAGGGCTAAATCCAGGGCACCCTTGGCATCGATGCCAGCCTTGCCCGCCTCCGCTTCGATATTGACCTGGATGCATACCTGCAGCGGCGCGGCATAGTGGGGTCGCTGCGCCGAGAGGCGCTCGGCGATACTGAGCCGCTCGAGGCCGTGGACCCAGTCGAAGCACTCGGCGATCGCACGCGTCTTGTTCGCCTGGATCCTGCCAATGAAGTGCCAGACCAACCCCAGTGCGCGCAATTGATCGATCTTCGGCAATGCCTCCTGCAAGTAACTCTCCCCGAAGTCTCGCAGGCCGAGTGCAGCGGCGGCTCGAACGCAGCCTTGCGCGTGCCCCTTGCTCACGGCAACGAGCGTGACACAGTCCTCAGTCCGGTCGGCGCTGCGAGCCGCGGCCGCGATTTGCCGCCGCAGCGACTGCAAATTGTCCGCGAGAATGCCTGCGGTCGCCGAATTCTGCGGACCGATTAACATATTGGTGGTAAACCCCCTCCGCTATACTCTATGACGATGCCTGACGCTGTTCGGGCAAGCCCTTAACCGCCGCGGGACGAGCGAGGAAGAACCGGCATGGCTGTCGATATCGCGCAACTGCTGGCGTTTGCCGTCAAGAATAACGCTTCCGATCTGCATCTGTCGGCGGGAGTGCCGCCGATGATCCGCGTCGATGGCGACATCAAGCGCATCAACATGCCCGCACTGACCCACAAGGAAGTGCACGGCATGGTGTATGACATCATGAATGACAAGCA
>JBEKUL010000098.1:0-11978 GCA_049515055.1 Steroidobacteraceae bacterium
GCCGCAGGATGGGACAGATCAAGGCGCGGCGGGGCCATCAGGTGCTGCTGCCCAAGGATGCGGCCTACCGCTTCCGAGCCAGCGCGCCGGGCGTGCTGCTGTTGCAGACGATTCTCGGGGAGCTCTCGGTGCAGAAATGGCCGCAGATATGCTATAGATAATGGAGCATTGGAAGCGATGACTACGCAGACGATCATGCAGCCTGAAGTCCAGGCCTCTTCGGCGAGCAACCGCACGGGTTACCGCAGCTTTACGCTGGGCAGCTTCCACTTCACTCGGGACGAGTATTTCGTGCGCGTCACCTGGGCGGCGTTGGGCCAGCAGATGTCGCACACGATGTCAGCAGATGCTTTCCTGCGCGCCATGATGCGCGATGTCGCGTGGGGATTCTTCTACGGCTGGGTGAATTTTGATGCGGTGATCGGCACACGTAATCTGTATGGCAAGGTCGAACTGTATGCGGGCCGCTATCACCCGGCGTACCACGACAAGGACCTGGATCTGACCGAGACGTTCGATAGCCCGCAGATCATGGCGACTTTCAAGGCCATTCTCGAGGACTGGACGAACGAGGGCTTCGATCCGTTTGCGGCGCCGGATGAGACCGGCAAGGATTGGCTGGGCAACAAGCACGGCAGCAATCGCGCGGCGATCGAGCGCGAGCGTCAGGCCTGCAGGCGCATGCCGGGGTTAGCGGGGGACGCGCCGCTGCGCAGTGATGCCAACGGCTATCCGGTCAATCGGGCGTTTATAGATGTGCCGCAGGATGAGCCCGAGATTCATGCCGAACCGGGCTTTGAGGATGAGGTGCACGCGTTCAGTCTATTTGCCTATCTGTCGCGCTCGGACGTGACATGGAACCCCTCGGTATCTTCGGTATGCGGGCGCAGCCTGTGCTGTCCCACGACGGAGGAGTACATCCTGCCGATCAAACACGGCAACGACCGCGTGGAATGGTTCGTCCAGTTGAGCGACGAGATTGAATGGGAAATTGAGGACAAGAACACGGGCGCACCGCGGGCCAAGGTGCGCATGAAGGCGGGGGACGTCGCGGCAATGCCGGCGGACATCCGGCATCAGGGCTATTCGCGCAAACGCTCGATGCTGCTGGTGTGGGAAAACGCGACGCCCGGGCTGCCAGAGATGTACGAAAGCGGGCAGCTCAAACCCTATCCGATCGAATTCTGAAGGCATCTGACTGCCGGCCGCATCGCGCGTGGCCACAACACTCAGGTCCGGTACGGACCTATTGAATGCAATGCGCTGGCTGAATCATCCTCATGCACCGCAGCCAGCTACGCTGCTTTGCCGGATCGACGCCGTGCCCGACGGCGGCTGCAAGGAGCTGAATTACGGCCAGGGTGATGCGGCCTTCCGGCTGCTGCTTTATCGCGGTGCTGCACAGGTGCGCGCGTTCGTGAACTGCTGCCCGCACTTTTCCCTGCCCTTGAACGCGCGTCCAAGTGAGTTCCTGCTGCTCAACGACGGCTGCATCATGTGCGCCCACCATTGCGCGGTGTTTCGTCTGCAAGACGGGCACTGCCTGGACGGTCCAGCCAAGGGACTGAACCTTGAAGTTGTGCCCGTGGCCATCATGGGCGATTGGATCTACATGGGACAGCGATGAACTCTGGGGTTGCCGGTGATTTCCCGAGGCGCGCGTGAATCGGGCGCTGCACAGCGGGACGGCCGAAGCCATGGAGGCTTTGCTGGCCATGCCCGACACCCGACTTTCGGTACGCGAGACGTTCGGCATCGATACGGATTGGTTATGCCCCGCCTACAGTCGCCGCAGCGATCATGTGCCGCTGCTCGATGAGTACTACCGCTTCGACCCCGCGACGACGCTCGCGATCGTTGCCGGCTTCATGCATAACCGTCGCGTGCTGGTGCAGGGCTATCATGGCACCGGCAAGTCGACGCACATCGAGCAGGTCGCGGCCAGGCTGAACTGGCCCTGCGTGCGTATCAACCTCGACGGCCATGTCAGCCGTTATGATCTGATCGGCAAGGACGTGATCGGCCTGCGCTCCGGCGAACAGGTGATCGAATTTCGCGAGGGGATATTGCCCTGGGCGCTGCAACGCGCAGTGGCTCTGGTCTTCGACGAATACGATGCCGGTCGAGCGGATGTCATGTTCGTGCTGCAGCGCGTGCTCGAGACGGATGGCAAGTTGGCCCTTCTGGATCAAAATCGAGTATTGCAACCCCATCCGGCGTTCCGGCTGTTCGCAACCGCCAATACCGTAGGTCTGGGCGACGCCAGTGGCCTGTATCATGGTACGCAGCCGATCAATCAGGGCCAGATGGATCGCTGGCAGATTGTCACGACGCTAAATTACCTGCCTGCCGGCACCGAATGCGCCATTGTGCTGGCGCATGCTCCAGCCTTTGATACCGATGCCGGTCGCGACCTCATCGCGCGCATGGTGGCGCTCGCCGAACTGACCCGTACGGCTTTCATGGCCGGTGAGCTCTCGACCGTCATGTCGCCGCGTACCGTGATTCACTGGGCCGAGAATCTGCTCGTGTTTGGCCAAACCGAGCTGGCTTTCCGACTCACGTTCCTGAACAAGTGCGATGAAGTGGAACGCACGACCGTGGCCGAGCTGTATCAGCGCTGCTTCGGGATCGATATTCTGGCGGGCGACTCGTGACACACCGGGTTTCCCGTGCCGCCATCCCCGGCGGCCTCGGCGCGCATAGGCTGCGTGCGGCCACGAGCGCGGTCTATTACGCGCTGGCCGGCATTCCGGGACGCCGCCTCGCCGCTGATCCGTCGGGCGAGGACCCGGCGGGTTGGCAGCTGCTGCTCACAGAGGTTCCGCGGCAGAGGCATCCCATCGAGCTGGCGCGCTGGCGTGGACGCCTCGACGCCATAGCACTTCGGGCACGCTACAGCGATGCGTCACAGCTTGCGACTCCCGAGCCGCTCGCGCGTGCGCCACAGACGCTGTTCTGGCTGCTGGAACAGATACGCGTGGAGGTACTGGGCGCGCGCAAGTTTCCCGGCGCCGCCGTGAATCTTGCCGCGCTGGTGAATGAGCGCTGGGTCCGCGCCCGTCCGGAAGGGGTCGTACGCAGTGGCAGTGCGGCCTGGGTCGAGACTATTGCGCTGCTGGCGCGCGTGCCGCTTGGCGCGCCCCTGCCGCCATCCGCACAGGGTATGAGGCATTGGCGCAGCTGGTTCACGGCAACGCAGGCGCGAGAGATTGAGGTGTTGAGCGACTTTATCGAGGATCAACAGGCCTACGCGCAGCAAGCGCTGCGGGTAATTGAGGCAGTGTTGGACCAGGTGTTGCCGTTGTCTGAAGGTGCGCGCGGATCGGAGCGATGCCCAGGCATCATTGATGGGCCGCGCGTGCAACAGGCGCCGGTGGGGGATGCCGCACGGTGGGACGACGAGGCTGCAATGGCGCCGTCGCCCGAATCCGTTAGCACAGCGGCGCAACCAAGGGCCGGCGGCGGTATGCAAGGGCAAAGCGCTCATGGCGCGCCGCCATCACGCTACGCGGTCTTTACCACCGCGTTCGACCAGGTGGCATCGGCGAGCGAGCTTGCCGACGCGGCAAGTCTGCAACGCCATCGCCGCCAGCTGGATCAAAGTGTCGGCCAATTGGGCGCCCGAGTTATGCGCTGCGCCCGGCAGTTGCAGCGTCATCTGCTGGCCATGCAGATGCGCTCCTGGGATTTCGATCGCGACCAGGGCGTGCTTGACGCGGCACGACTGACGCGGGTGATCACGCATCGGTTCGAGCCGCTGGCGTACCAGCAGGAAGCTGAGCTCAGATTTCCCGACACGGTCGTGACGCTGCTGCTCGACAACTCCGGTTCGATGCGCGGCCTGCCGATTGCCAATGCAGCGATATGCGCCGAGCTGCTGGGACGGGCGCTAGAGCGCTGCGCAGTCAAGACGGAGATCCTGGGGTTCACCACCCGAAGCTGGGGCGGTGGTCGTGCCAGGGCGCAGTGGCTCGCTGCTGGCCGCCCCGATCATCCGGGGCGGATCTCGGAACTCTTGCATGTCGTGTACAAGAGCGCAGATGAGCCCTGGCGCCGAGCCAGATCTTGCCTGGGATTGATGCTCGATGAGGGCCTGCTCAAGGAGAATATCGACGGCGAGGCGCTGCTCTGGGCCCATCAGCGACTGCTGCGTCGCCCGGAACGGCGACGCATCCTGCTGGTGATCTCAGACGGCGCGCCGCGCGATGACGCGACGCTGGAGGCCAATGATGCCGGCTATCTCGAGCGACATCTGCATACGGTGATCGACGGGATCGAAGCTCGGGCCGAGGTGGAGCTGGCGGCGATCGGCATCGGCCATGACGTGACCCAATATTATCGGCGCGCCATCACCTTGCCCGGTGTCGATGTCCTGGGCGAGGCCATGGTGGCGCAGCTGGTGTCGCTGTTCGAAGCCGCTGCGCCGCCCGGTTCGCGGACTGCCCAGCACGCCGCGACCCGTCGCAGACCATCGCGGCGAGCCGCTGGATGATCCGTCACATCGTCATCTGGCGACTCAAAGCCGAGGCCAAGGCGGCAGGCCAGATCAAGGACATTGCTCTGATACAGCGCAGTGTCGCAGCGCTTCGCAGTACCGTGCCGGGAGTGCTGCGCATGGAACTGGGCATCAATCAGTCGCCGCTGGCCGATGCTGCCGATTTGCTGCTGTATTCGGAATTCGAGAGCTGGCAGGCTCTGCGGGACTACGACGAGCATCCGTTGCACGAGCAATTGCGGGCGCTGATCGGGCCGCTGCGTACCGAACGTCGAGTCATAGACCACGAGATCTAGGCGTGCCGCGCGGGGGCAATGCGCACTGAAAATTCGCCGCGGCATCGGTGCTGCCGTGGCCCAGATAGCGCGCCACCTGCGGATAGGGACACAACGGCCGCGTGCGTATCGTCGCACCATCAACGACTCGAGCGGCCTCGAGCCGATCCGGAGCCTCGCCCCGTTCAACCCAGCGCTGCAGGGCCTCGAGTCCATCGAAGCGGTCAGTGCCGTCGCCGCCGCGGCAATGGGTCATTCCAGGCACCATGAACAGACGGTCGAAGCCCTGGACGTCGCGCAATGCCTGCTCACGCCGGCTCACAGCGCCAAACCGGGCCAGCACGCTCTCGTAATACTCTATGCTGCTGTACGGGGAGATCAGCGGGTCGCTCCAGCCGTGGTACTGCAACAGCTTGCTCCCGCGCGCGCGAAACGCCTGCAGGTCGGGATCGATAGAGTTCACGAACGGGCCGACCGTTCGGTCCGCCATGGCAACGTCATGGTCGAAATCCAGGCTAGAGAAATTCCAGGCCCTGTCCTGAAATACGAATACCCGATAAAACGTCTGCGCAAAGGCGACCTGGAGCCTGCTCATCAGCGGCCAGCCCAGTTCGCTGCCTGGGGCGAGCCCCGGGAAGATGCTGCGGCCGTCTGCTCCATGCGCGGCGCCGTAGATCCTGCGCAGCGCGCGTAGCTGGGTTGCCGTCAGGCAATCGGCGCGCTCGCTCGCCTTGCAGGCCAGTACTGCCGGGTCGAAGCGGCAGGACAATGGGTCTTCGATGACACCATCGCGCACACCGTCGCGTGCGTCGCACGCCCTGAGAGCCGCCCGGTGAATGAGTGCAAGCTTATCGATGGGCGCCTCAAGGTCGCTCGCCGGATCCAGGCGGGTGGCCTGTCCGTACCACAGTTGGCCGGCCATCAGATGGGTCCAATCATTGGCCGGCGCACCGGCCAGTACCCCGTCGTAATCGTCCGGATAACGTTGTGCCTCGCTCAGTGCCTGCGAGCCGCCACTGGAACAGCCGACGAAGTAGCGGTAGTCGGCGCGCCGCCCGTACACGGCGGCGACGATGGCCTGAGCTTTCACGCTCATTTCGTGGATGCCTCGATGCGCCCAGTTCTCGACGCTGATCGTGTCCAGCTTGTTCGATGCCATGGCCCACGATGCATCCGTGGCAGCGCTCTGATGTCCGGTGTCAGTGCCGCCGACGGCATAGTCATTGCCAAGCGCTTCGACCATCTGGGCATAGGGCAGCGCTCCCAGGAAGCCGCCGAGGCCGAGACCCTCAAAGCGCCCGTTCCAGTGCTCGAGCGGCAACCAGACCTCGAAATGGATGTTGGCATCGATGACACCCACTACGCGACAGAACGCGCGCGTGACGAGCAGGGGTGCGGCCGAGCGCGGATCGGGTGTGTCGGCGGCGGCGCTGCGTACAACGTATGGGGATTGCGGATGAATGGCTTCAGCTGAAATGATGCGCGTATCGGGCAGGGCCAGTTCCGCCGCGGCAGCGCACGCCTTGTCCAGATCCGCCGGCGCCTCGGCGCGCGCGGGCATCATGCCGAGCAACCAGATCAGAGCGCCCGCAACAGTCGGCAACGCGGGGTACATATCGCGCCTTAATCGCTGCGGGCGCTGGCAGGAGCATGCATGCCGACGACGCTGCTGAGCGCCAGATCCCATTCCGGCTTGCCGGAGAAGCGCTTGCGGATGAAGTCGACGAACAGCTTGACCTTCACCGTGCGGCGGTGCGTTGCGGGATAGATGGCCAGCATTTCCAGCGCCGGCAGCTCATAGTCCGTCAACAGAGGCAGCAGCGCGCCGCTGGCCAGATCCTCGCTACATACCAGCGTCGGCAGGCACGTGATGCCGCCGCCGCTGAGCGCAAAATCGCGCAGCAGGTGCACGGAATTACTGCGCAACCGTGCGGGCAGCTCGATCGAGATCTCCTCCTCGTCCCGCTGGAAATTCCAGCGGTTGCGGGTCGGGTATGCAGAATAGACGCCGATATCGTGCTTGAGCAGATCCGTCGGCCGTCGCGGTTTGCCGCGGCGCTTCAGGTAGCGCGGCGAGGCGCAGAACACGCGGCGGACGCTGAACAGCCGGCGCTCGATCAGTACTTCGGCACCTGGGCGGAAGATCTGCAGCGACACGTCATAGCCCTCATCGACCGGATTGACCGGGCGATCGCTGACCGTGATATCAAGCGTGATATGCGGATAGCTGAGACTGAAATCCTTCAAAGCACGGCCCAGATGCCCGAGCGCGAACCCGGGCAGCACCTGCACCCGCAGCAGACCGAGCGGGGTGTCCTGGACCGAGCGTATTCGGTCGGTAAGAGAATCCACTCGCGCCAGCAGATCGGCACACTCCTCGAAGAACATCGCGCCCACCTCCGACAGCGCTACCTTGCGGGTGGTACGGTGCAGCAAGGTCGCCTGCACGAGACGCTCGAGTTGCTTGATCCGACTCGTTATGACCGAGGGTGCCACGCCGATCTGGCGTGCCGCGGCCGCAAAGCTCTGGCTTTCGGCCACACGCACAAACGCCTGCATAGAAAGGAATCTGTCTATGTCTCGATCTCAGTATTTGTATATCGCGAATAATAGCGCAAAGCGCGGCAGGGTAGAATGAGCAGTGGGGGTGTGGCCGCTGACGGGAAGTCAGGGCTACGTACGGCGCCGCTACTGCCAAATAATGCCAGGACGCGAGTTGACGCGCGCACTCGGCGGTGCTGATGACAGTTTCGCTCAGCGCCCTTTGAAATATGGACAGCAGCACCAGCATCACTACCAAGACCTCAGTCGGCAAGGGCGAGCGCGCCCAGGCGGCGGCAGGTCTGAAGACGTCGATCCGACATCAATTGTTCATTGGTGGCAAATTCGTCGACGCTGCGAGCGGGGAGACCCTGACCTCGGTCAATCCGCATGACAATACGGCCATTGCAGATGTCGCGATGGCTGGCAAGGCGGATATTGATCGGGCGGTGGCCGCGGCGCGGGCCGCCTTTCCCGCCTGGAGTCGCACGAGTGCGACCGATCGCGGCCGGATTCTGCTGCGCCTGGCCGAGCGGATTGAAGCGAACCTGGAGGAACTGGCCCGGCTCGAGTCATTGGACACCGGGCATCCGCTGCGCGACTCGCGCGCACTCGACGTGCCGCGCACCGCCTTGTGCTTTCGCTACTTCGGGGGCATGGCCGATAAGTTTGAAGGCTCGGTGGTACCGGTCGAGAGCGGTTTTCTGAATTACCTGACACGCGAGCCCGTGGGCGTCGTCGGTCAGGTCGTGCCGTGGAATTTTCCGCTGATGTTCACCAGTTGGAAAATGGCCCCTGCGCTGGCCGCCGGCAATTGCGTCGTGATGAAGCCCGCCGAGATCACGCCGCTGACTTCACTGAAGATTGCCGAACTCATGGCGGAGTCCGGGATGCCCGAGGGCGTGGTCAACATCGTTCCTGGCCTGGGAGCGGTGGCCGGGCAGTACATCGCGGAACATCCGCAGATCGCTAAGATCTCCTTTACGGGCTCGACCGCCGTGGGCCGTCGAATTGTCCAGGCCTCTGCCGGTAATCTGAAGAAGGTGCAGTTGGAACTGGGCGGCAAGGGCGCGAACATCATTTTCGAGGACGCGAATCTGACGGCCGCCGTCAATGGCTCCGCCTGGGCGATTTTTCATAACCAGGGCCAAGCCTGCATTGCCGGGGCGCGACTGTTGCTGCACGAGCGCATCGCAGATGAATTTCTCGAGCGCTTCATTGCGCTGGCGAAATCCATACGCCTGGGCAATCCGCTGGATCCGAGCACTGAAATGGGACCCCTTACGAGCATGCAGCATCGCGATCGCGTGCTCGGCTATGTCGCTACAGCGCGCGAGCAAGGCGGGGACGTGTTGCTGGGCGGTTCGGCGCCGCCGAGCGAGGCGCTGGCAGAGGGCTTCTACATCGAGCCCACCGTCGTGCGCGCGGCTTCATACCGGGACCGGGTCGCGCAGGAGGAGGTGTTTGGACCCTTCGTGACGGTGCTGACCTTCGCCAGCGATGAGGAGGCGCTGCAGATCGCCAATGGCACGGACTACGGCCTCGGCGGAGGTCTGTGGACGCGCGATTTGGCGCGCGCGCACCGCTTTGCGCGCGACATGCATAGCGGGATGGTTTGGATCAACTGCTACAAGCGCGTACATCCGGGCTCGCCGTTCGGGGGCACGGGCCTGTCCGGCTATGGCCGCGACATGGGATTCGACGCCATGCGCGAATACACCCAGGTCAAATCCGTATGGGTCAATGTGGATGCGCCGATCGCGCCCTGGTACCCGCGCTGAGCGCCGGGTTACACCGCGCCGCCAGACATGAGGAAGTTCACCTACATCGCGCAGTCCATGCGCGTCGTGTTCGGTGCCGGCGCGCTCGCGCAGCTACCGCGCGAGATCGAATTACTGGGGGCAAGCAGGGCGCTGGTCCTCTCGACTCCGGAACAGGCGCCCGACGCGCAGCGATTGGCGCAGCAGCTCGGTGCCGTTGCCGTGGGGGTGTATTCCAAGGCCGTGATGCACGTGCCGCTCGAGACCGCCCGTGAGGCGCGCGAACTCGCGCGCGAGTTGGGCGCCGATTGCGCGGTGACCATTGGCGGCGGGTCGACGACCGGGCTCGGCAAGGCCATTGCACTGGAATCGGGGTTGCCGATCCTCGCCATTCCGACTACTTACGCCGGCTCCGAAATGACATCCATTTACGGGCTGACCGACGCTGGCGTGAAGCGCACCGGACGTGATACGCGCGTGCTGCCTCGTACAGTGATTTACGATCCCGAGCTCACGCTCAGTCTGCCGCTGAAATTGTCTGTCACGAGCGCCGTCAACGCGCTCGCGCACGCGGCGGAAGGACTTTACGCACAGGACAGCAACCCGATCATGGATCTGATGGCTGAGGAGGGCATTCGCGCTATCTCGAGCGCATTGCCGCAGCTGCGGCACGATGCCCGGGATCTGGAGGCGCGCTCGCAGGCCCTGTACGGCGCATGGCTGTGCGGGGTCGTGCTCGGCAATGTCGGCATGGCATTGCATCATAAGCTCTGCCATACATTGGGCGGCAGCTTCAATCTGCCGCATGCCGAAGTACACACGGTCGTACTGCCGCACGCCATTGCCTATAACGCCCCGGCAATACCCGCGGCGCTCGCGCGAATGCGCCGCGCCCTGCACGCCGATCATGCCGCCGCCGCATTGTTCGATCTGAGCCGCGGCGATGATGTCCCGCACTCATTGCGTGAACTGGGCATGGCGGAGTCCGAGCTGGATCGAGCGGCGGATCTCGCGGTTGCCAATCCATATTGGAATCCCCGGCCGATCGAGCACGACGCTGTGCGTGCGCTGTTGCAGGATGCCTGGGAAGGCAGGCGGCCGGCGTGAGAGACCTTAGATTCGACGGCGCAGCGCGGCATGCTGCAGCAAGAGTTGGAGGCTAGTCTGTGTTGAATCTGGATGAAAACACGATCACGGCGGAAGCCCTCAGGCGCATGCAGAACACTTCCAATCCGCGCCTCAAGCGCATCATGGCCTCACTGGTGCAGCATCTGCACGACTTCGCCCGCGAGGTGGAGCTGTCCGAGTCGGAATGGTTCGATGGCATTGCATTTCTGACGGCCGTGGGGAACATGACCAGCGGCAAGCGCCAGGAATTCATCCTGTTGTCGGATGTTCTGGGTCTGTCGATGCTGGTGATCGCCCAGAACCAGCGCAAGCCCGCTGCCTGCACTGAGGCGACGGTTTTTGGTCCATTCCACGTTGACGGCGCGCCCGAGTATGCACTTGGCGCCGACATCGCCAATGGTGCGCGGGGCGAGCCGTGCTTTGTCGACGCCACGCTGCGCGGGGTGCACGGCGAGCCTGTACCTGGCGCCTCGGTTGATGTCTGGCAATCCGACGAGGCGGGATTCTACGACGTGCAGTACGAGCGCAATGATGTCCCCCGGGCCCGAGGCATCTTGCACTCTGATGCGCAGGGCCGCGTTTACTTCAAGACCATCCTGCCGGTGGCCTATCCTATACCCTCCGACGGGCCGGTGGGCCGCATGCTCGAGGCCACCGGCCGGCATCCGTGGCGTCCGGCGCATATCCACTTCATGATCGTCGCGCCGGGGTACGAAAAGCTTGTCACGCATGTGTTCCGCAATGACGATAAGTATCTCGATTCCGACACTGTATTTGGTGTGAGGTCCTCCCTGCTCGGCACATATCGTCGGCACGAGGCGGGCTCGATCGCCCCGGATGGCAAAGCCAGTGCCGTGCCGTACTACACGCTGCAGTATGATTTTGTCCTCAATCCGTGTGCGGCCACGCTGGCCCTCGAGACCGGGAGTGCGTCGCATGCCGCATAGAGTGCCGGGCGGCCGCAGCGCGCTAGTCGACCCCAAGCAGGAGCAGCGCGAGACGCTCCGAGAGCTTGCGCTGGCATTCTTCCGCGACGGCGTGACGCCTGAGGAGCGCGCCTCGCTCATGCATCCGCACTATGTGCAGCACAATCCGAGCTTCAAGCGTTTCGCAGATATCAATGGCTTGAGCGGCAAGGAAGGCTTTCTCGCCTATCTCAAGGTTCTGCGCGCGGGCCAGCCCACGGCGCCCCCGCAGGGGCCGGCAGGCGATCCCACCTACAGGATATTCGTCGACGGCGACTACGTCGTGGTGTTGCAGCTGCGCAAGCCACCGGATCCGCAAAATCCGGGCAAGACCTATGAGTCTTTCTGGTTCGATGCGTGGCGCGTCAAGGACGGCAGGTTGTATGAGCACTGGGATCCGTCAACGATTCCGGAGCCGGTTCCTGCGGCGCTGCGGGCGCCGCAACCCAAATGAAACGCCTTATGGGCGGCGAGCCTGCGCCCGCACTTCAGAAATCCGCCCGCGAGCTCAAGAGACGGTGAACAGAACATGACTACCAAGAAATGGGATACCGCGTACGAATGCAAGGCGGTGACGTTGCTGGCGCTGGGCTTCGGCCTGGTGGGGCTCGACCGCTGGATTATCGCGCCGCTCTTTCCGGCGATGATGCAGGAGCTGCATCTGAACTACCAGGATCTGGGCAGCGTCGTTGGAGTGCTGGGTATAGCCTGGGGCGTGTTCGCTGTGATCGGCGGCGGTCTGTCGGACCGCCTGGGACGCCGGCGCGTGCTGATACCGTCGATATTGGGCTTCTCGGTGCTGTCCGGCCTG